>JBKPLN010000001.1:0-1299 GCA_046731635.1 Pseudomonadota bacterium
GAGCAAACCAGGGCATGGAAGCCGCTTCGAGGCGTGGCTCCCTACGACGCCGGCGAACACTCTGGAATTTCCGAGCTCTTGCGTAGGCCCCTGGTCAGCACCGAAGTGGCTGGGGCACTGGCGCGCTGCCTTCGTTCCCAAGCAGGTTACGACCGTAACACAATTGCCGGTGGCTGAAATACTTCTGTAGCACGACCGTGCCATTTTCTTGTGACCATCGTAACCGCGCAAATTCCTGCGCCACGCGGGAGTAACGAGGAGGACGCGCCAATGGTGAGGAATATTTGTCCATTTGTGCTGACGGTCGTGACGGTCGCCTTTTATGTGAGCAGCGCGATGGCGCAAGTGCCGGCGACGATTGCCGCAACCGATGGGACAAGGGTCGCGACCTTCCAAGCCGAAGGGGCGCAAATCTACGAGTGTAAGATAGGCAGCGATGGAAACCTCAATTGGGTGTTCCGAGAGCCGATCGCAACGTTGCTCCTCAACGACAAGACCGTCGGCCGCCATTACGCCGGCCCGACCTGGGAGGATATGGACGGCAACGCCGTAATCGGCAAGGCTGTCGCCGATGCGCCCGGCACGACTCCGAGTGATATTGCCTTGCTCAAACTAGACGTCGTCAGTCACCGCGGCAGCGGCACACTGGCAAATGTCGCGACAGTGCTGCGACTCAACACGCATGGCGGGGTCGCTCAAGGCGCATGCGACAAGGCCGGCGTGTTTCTTAGCGTGCCTTACTCCGCCACTTATATTTTTCTGCGCAAGGGCGGCTGATCCTCGCTAGGATGTCCGACTCTTTGCGTTATTGCAGCTTCTTTAGATCTTGTTCGACGCGTAACGGCGCGATCCCTTGCGGATCTTTAGCAAAAAAAATTCCTTCGCTACATATCGACGAAAACAACATGAGGGCGGTGGCACTATTGCAACGGGTGCAGTCGCAAGAACTGGCGCACGACCTATTACATAGGATTCTTTAATCATCTGCGGCGGCCGGTATTAATCGACTCGATACCATGCAGACATGTTCAGCTCCGTTGTCCTGTCGTGTTAGTTCGCGCTTAACACAGGTGCAGTTTAAGCGACGTTAGGCAGGGGCAATTAAAGAGCCGTACAGGAAGGCGTCAAACAAACCGTCGGCAGCCCCCGCCGATCGAGGAACATCTGTCGTGTCCTTTTGGCCCAGCAACACCAAGAAATTCGAGCACTCACGCCCAATAATTGAATGCGCCCAATGTGGCGAGTGGCTGTTTGGGCCAGAATGGTCGGAATACATCGACGAGCGCTACGTTCGGCATC
>JBKPLN010000002.1:0-10313 GCA_046731635.1 Pseudomonadota bacterium
GTCAGGAACAAAGCGCACGGCCGAAGGGTTGATGGCCATGATCGTGCGGGGCTGCGGGCTCACATCATTCCGTATGCCATTTGGCATATTGGTTGGTTTTATTTTCCTGGCTGGTTCGATTGCGATAGCCCAGCCGCTCGATGTCCGGGCGGTCAATGAGGCACAGTGGGAGGCACCCCCCGCAAAGAGCCGCGCGCTCACAATCAGGGCTCAAATTCTGTTGGCTCGATCGAATATTTCGCCCGGGGAGATCGATGGAAATCCGGGAGAAAATCTCGACAAGGCAATCGCTGCATTCGCCGCGCGTCAGGGCGTCGCGACAAACGAGCTCCGCCTTCAAGGGCGTTCGAAGCAAAAGGCCATTTACAATCAAACCGGGCCCCAACAATCCTGTGGGCTTGGCCTGGATCGGCCTATCGGGCGAAGGTTATGGGATTCACGGCACTCCCGAGCCATCGAAAATCAGCAAAGCCGAATCGAATGGCTGCGTCCGATTGACGAACTGGGACGCCTTGCAGCTCGCGGCCGCCGTGTCGAAAGGAACTCCAGTCGAGTTTATCGGCGAGCAAAAGTCGCCGGCAGCCTCGAAACATGGTCAGCAGCGCGCCGGCCGCTGAGCGCAAAGAGCGCCGATTCATCGGCGCTCGATGTCTTCCTCAATCCTGATGCCGTCCACTGGCTGCTCGACCGAAACAGGATCCGACGCAGGGAAAGTATCCTTCAGCGCCTCGTCGAGCGCCATGTCACGGCGTCGTTGCTCGCGGTCGCTGCGACCGCTTTCGGCTTGATGATGTTTGTGTTTCGCCTTGGCAGTCATCCGGCTTGTCACCCGTCAATCGTTTCGCGCAAAACCTTGGCGAAACGGCGGTTACGCTCAGGTCTTACTGAGCAAAGGAGGTGATTGATCAGGCGCGATCGCGCACCTGCGTGACACCCTCCTGTTTGGCACAATGGGCGCAACAATAGATAGTATCGTCTTTTTCCACGCCATGACCCACAACATGCGTACCGCAATGGGCGCAGGTCGGGGCAAGGGCCTGGATGGCACATTCGAAGCTGTCAAAGATGTGATTCTTGCCGTTTAAAGTGACTTGAAACGCCTTGTCGTAGTCATTGCCGCATGTTTCGCATATTGGCATTGCTGCCTCCCGAATGAGATCAATGAAATCTATGTAACGCGAAACCCCGATGGCACCGGCTAGTTCCGCAAATCGCGCCGTTTGGGTTCCACGGCGGTACTGCCACACTATCGACGCCGATCTGTGCAAAAGTATTCGAGTCGGTCGCGGTACCGCCGGTTGGTGCCAGGCCCAGAAGGGGGAAGGATGTCGATAACAGAAAATCTGGTGACCAGCGTTGCTGCGCTGGAAGCGCTTTATGACGCTCCGCCCTGGGCTGCGGTTGCGAAAGAGACAGACACGCTGATCACCCCTTATCGGGCCTTTATAGAATTGGCGCCGTACCTGACCCTTGCAACGGTCGGGGAGGGCGGCGTGGACTGTTCGCCTCGTGGGGATGTTCCGGGCTTCGTTCGGATCTTGGACGAGAAGACGCTTTTGATCCCGAACCGAAACGGCAACAATCGAATCGAGAGCCTGCGCAATATCGTTCGGGATCCCCGGGTTGCGATCCACTTCCTGATTCCCGGCTGCGCCGAGAGTTTGCGCCTCAAGGGCCGCGCAGCGATATCCGCCGATCCGACACTGACTGCCAGCTTCGCAATTGACGGGAAAAATCCGCGGACGGTCATCATTGTCACTGTCGAGAGCGTCTACTACCACTGTGCGAAGGCCCTTCACCGCTCCAGGCTGTGGGACGCGTCGACGCACGTTGATCGCAGCAGCCTGCCAAGTACGAACGCGATCCTTGCCGCTATCCAATGGCGACGTTGCCGCAACGCCATGCAGATAGGACGGCGGCGAGTCGATCCTGCACCGCTGCTCGACCCAAGGGCCGATGAACCCGGGCCTGCCCCCATAGCGCAATAAGGTCAGACGGAGACAACCTCGTTTGACTTTGAGTGCCGGCCGGCTGGGAGTTCGGTCGAGCACGACACCATCACGCTTGGCCCAGCGCCCGACCAGCTCATCGATCGCGGTCACCATCGTCGGCGCCATGTCCCTTGATCATGCTCGATCGGAAAAAGCGATGCGATCAGCCTCCGTTGCGAATACCACTGCGCATCTTCCGCCGTCAGGAGGCCCCCGCTGAGAACGGCGAGGATCCGCTTCTGAAAGCGATCCTTGCAATAGTTTGTCTCATTCTCCTGGAGGACCCGACAGACTGCGGCAGGATCGTTCACAACAACGACGTCACCGAATGGAAGGCTGGGTCCGCACGATCGGTTCTTCAAAATGAGCCTTTGTCCAAGCCTCTATTGGATTACTCCATAGCGTTCTGACGAGATCGAGCGGACCGGGCGTATTGGGATACGGCATCGGAGCGGGTGGACGAAATGAATTATGTCGCAACAGCATCGCTTCTATGCTTTTTGTCGAATTGTGCTCGATTCAAAAAGCGATCATGTCTATTTAGCTTCCGAGGCAAGTGTGCCAAACGCTTTAGGCGGAACTGAATGTGCTCGATCCTTGTTGCTGTAATTGGTGTAAAGGCTAGCTTCAGCAACGCGCTGCTGAGGACTATCGGGGCATTGCAAGGCTCACACTCGATATAATTTATTTCCGATCATATTGGTGACGATGAAACGCAGCGCGGACCCCGCAGATCAGACAAGTATTGATGTGGCCATGATGCAGCGCTGCATCGAATTGTCGGAAACAGCGACGCAAAAAGGTGAATTCCCCTTCGCAGCGATCGTTTGCGAGGGCCAAAAGATCGTTGCCGAAGAGATCAACCGCGTCGCGCAAAATGGCGATGTCACCCGGCACGCCGAGCTGTTGGCCGTTTCTAAGGCGCAACAGATGCTCGGCCGCAAGGACCTGTCTCGCTGCACCCTCTACTCAAATGTCGAACCGTGCGTGATGTGTGCTTTTCCCATTCGGGAAACGCGAATGGCACGCGTCGTTTTTGCGATTAGATCGCCGATGATGGGAGGTTTCTCAAAATGGAACGTCCTGCGCGATGCCGAGATCGCAAATGTGATGCCTGAAGCGTTCGGCCCGGTCCCGGAAACGATCGCTGGGCTGATGCAGAAGGAAGCGGAGGAAGTCTGGCGGAAATGGAATCCGATAATCTGGGGTGTGATTAAATCTCGCGGCTGTTTCGGTTCAGCCGATCACTTAGAACACAGGCACGGCGTGCCGCTCGAAATCGGGTTTTTGCGCCGGATGTTGATCCAGTATCGCAATCGGCATTCGGTTTGATCGGATCGCCGCCGGTCAGCTTTGCTAGTCAGCCGGCATGCTCCATTTGATTGACAGACCGCGCGCTTTCAGTTGAACAGAATTTTTCAGCAGATTGGATGGTCATTGTAGCCGCCTCCGCCGGCACCCGTTGTGGGTAACGACTTCCTTTGTCGCAAGAATACTTCATCGGCAGGCTAACTTCGGGGGGAGGCATTTTGCCATTATTCAGCCAATGGTTTTGCGGTATTGTTTGCGGTAAGGGAACCTGCAAGAAAGGGGGATCAAGTGGTTGCAACGCGCCGGTTTGCTGCGGTCGCGACGATATGGTCGCTGATCGCAGGCCTATTTCTTGCGCTTCCATTCTCCGCGGGGGAGTCGCAGGCCAAAGATCTATCCGGAATTTGTGAAGAGCCGTCGGCGATCGCGGTCTTGCCGTCGCCGGTCGCGCCGTGGAAGGGCGCACCTTTGCGCGTCCTCTTTGCCGCGGAACACCCGCTCGAGGGCGAACTTTCACTAATCGCGCCCGATGGGAAGGTCTCGATCAAATCGCGCGAACGGCTCGGCGGACCACCATACTTCTGGCTGGCCGAGGTCGCTACTCCGGCCGCCGGGACCTGGCGGGCAACGCTTGCCCGAGATCGGGCGCCTGCCGAATGCAGCTCGATCACGCGCGAAATCACCGTGCGCAACGAGGAGCCACCGCGGCCGGGCACGACTTCAGGCAGCGTCTGGCCGGTGCGAAATGCATGGAATCGGGCGACTGAAAATCTGTTTTCGGCTTGGATCGAGAAGCTCTTTGACGCGCCGCTCGATGCAGCGCCATCGTGGCCGGCGCTGCATGAAGTGCTGCGCGATCGGTCACGCAATTTCCTGTTCAACCACTTGGGACTCGGCGAGGACGAGATGAAGATCGTCCTTCGGCCGGACTGCGCCGACCTTCCGTATTTCTTGCGGGCCTACTTTGCGTTCAAGATGGGGCTGCCATTTGGATACTCGAAGTGCTCGCGCGGCGGTGGCGGCAAGCCGCCGAAGTGCTTCGGGTGGGCAAGCATTCAGAGCGCCGAGGCAGGACAACGGCCGCTGACTGCGTCGTTTGGCGACTATTTGCGAACCCTGGCGGACGGCGTTCATTCCGGAACCGGAAGAACGCCAGCCAATGACGACAACACCGATTACTACCCCGTGTCACTGAAGCAGGAGACGCTGCGTCCGGGAACGGTTTACGCCGATCCCTACGGTCACATCCTGATGCTGGTGCGGCGCGTGCCGCAGTCGGGTGGCGGGGCAGGGGTGTTCCTGGCGGTCGATGGACAGCCCGACGGAACAGTCGCTCGAAAGCGTTTCTGGCGTGGCAATTTCCTTTTCGCCCAGGATCCGGCGCTCGGCAGTCCTGGGTTCAAGCGCTTTCGGCCCATCGTACTCTCGAACGGCGTGCTGCGGCGGCTGACCAACAGCGAGATCGCGAAAAATCCGGAATACGCCGACTATTCGCTCGACCAGTCACGGCTCGGCATCGAAGCCTTTTACGATCGAATGGATGACGTGATGTCGCCGTCGCCGCTAGATCCTTTCCGCGCGATGAAGGAGGCGATCACGGCGCTCGAGGAGCAGGTAAAGGCACGGGTGACGTCGGTCGAAAACGGACGAAAGTTTCAGAACAGCGGACGCGGCGAGGCGGAGATGCCGGACGGCGCGGCGATCTTCGAGACGACCGGCGCATGGGAAGATTTCGCTACGCCAGCGCGCGATCTGCGACTGTTGATCGCGATCGACGTCGTACGGGGATTCCCGGAGCGGATAGCGCGGCGCCCGGAGCGATATGCAATGCCGAAAGGAAAGAGCATTGCGGACGTAAAGGCCGAATTGGATAACATGCTGGCCTCCGAGCTTGCGGCTCGCAAGTTTTCCTACACGCGCAGCGACGGTTCTTCATGGACGCTGGCGCTGAAGGATGTCGCCGACCGCTCGTCGGCACTCGAGATGGCATACAACCTCAACGACTGCGTTGAGCTGCGATGGGGCGCCCCGGAGAAGAGCGAAGAGGCGTCGACGTGCAAGCGACGAGCGCCCTCGGGGCAGCGCGCGAAAATGACCGAGTACCGCGCGTGGTTCCATGAGCGTCGTCGGCCGCCACGTGCCTAGCGCTTACTGGAAGCAGTGCCCGGGCTGAGGCGGACCGCGATTTCTACACCGGGCGCGGCGCGGGGAGGGGCGCCCGCTTTCTCCGGCCTCCAGCGGGAACCGCGCGGACGTTATTCGGAATTTCGATCTCGAGTTCGAGCGTGGAAACCTTGTCCCCGCGCTCCATCTGCACCGTGACGCGTTCGGGATCGATTTCAACGTGCCGCTTGATAGTGGCTAGAAGTTCTTCTCGGAGGGCGAAGAGAAGGTCAGGAAAGCCCCGCCCGGTGCGCTCATAGGCGAGTAGAATCTGGAGACGATCACGCGCTACAGGCGCCGAACCTCCGCGCTTGAACAGGCCGAAAAAATTCATGCTGCTCTCCGCCCAAACAACTTGCCGAACAAACTCTGTTTCTCGGTTGGAATGGACATCGGAATATCTTCGCCCGTGAGGCGGCGGGCGGCGTCGAAATATGCCCTCGCGGACGCGCTTGCGGGGTTGTTGAATGTTATCGGCGAGCCAAGGTTGGAGGCGCGAAGCACTTCCTCGCTTTCCGGCACGATCCCCAGGAGCGGCGTCGACAGGATTTCGAGCACGTCGTCGATATTGAGCATCTCCCCGCGCGCTGCGCGCGCCTGGTCGTATCGCGTGATGAGCAGGTGTTTTTTGACCTGATCGCCTCGCTCAGCCTTTACCGTCTTGGCGTCGAGGATGCCGATAATGCGGTCGGAATCGCGCACCGACGACACTTCGGGGTTTGTCACAATGACGGCTTCGTCCGCAAAGCGCATGGCAAGCGTGGCACCGCGCTCGATGCCAGCTGGGCTGTCGCAGAGGACCCAATCAAACATCTGTTTGAGCGAGCTGATCACGCGCAGAACACCCTCCTCGGTAAGAGCATCCTTGTCGCGGGTCTGCGAGGCGGGAAGGAGCGCGAGTTTGTCGAGCCGCTTGTCGCGGATAAGCGCCTGCGAAAGCTTGGCCACACCCTGTGTTACGTTGATAAAATCGTAGACCACCCGTCTTTCCGCGCCCATCACAAGGTCGAGGTTTCGCAGGCCTACGTCGAAATCGACTACGACGACATTCTGTCCAAATTGCGCGAGCGCCGCGCCTAGAGCCGCAGTCGTCGTTGTCTTCCCGACGCCGCCCTTTCCGGAAGTAACTACGACGACTTTCGCCATTGTCTGCATCTCCTGGGATTGTGTGAATTTAATCCAACGCAGTGACCTTCAGCTCATTGTCTTCAAGCCACGCCTGAACGGCGCGATCGCGCAGGTCCTGATTCATGGATTCCGCAGTCAGGTAATACCCGTCGATCGCCAGAAGCTCGGCCTCGATCCTGCTGCAGAAAATTCGGGCGCGCGAATTGCCGTTCGATCCCGCCATCGCGCGACCGCGCAATGCGCCATAAATGTGGATCGACCCGCCTGCCACGATTTCAGCACCAGAGCCGACGGAGCCGAGCACCGTTACGTCGCCATCGGGAAAGAATACCGATTGTCCCGAGCGTATCGGCTGGTCCAGCAGAAGTGCGGTGGGCCTCGGCTTGGAGCTCGGGGCCGGGGTTGCCTCGGCAACCTCGAGATTTGTGGGGGCGCCTCGGCTGGAACGCACCAAGGGCGGAAGGCCTTCACCGGATGCGTCCGGATCGGCATTCTCGAGGCCCATGACGCGAACGCCGCGGCGATCGAGTTCAGCCACCAGATGCGCGATCGCGGATTTGCTGAGCTTTACCGCGGACAGGTCGAGCACGATGGGCGAACCGGCAAGAAAGCGTCCGGCGCCCTTGATCCTTTGTTCGATGTCGGCGACCCATTCGACAATCGGCGGTTCCGGCACCAGCACCACAGCCATGTAGGATCGGCAGACGAAACGGGTCGACTGGCCGGGTTGAACATTCGACGTCACGGCCATTTCCAGTTCATGGCTGGGCACGAATCATCGCGCCGCTTTGCTCGTAGCAACGTCATCCGCGTCCTCTTGAAGATGTCAGTTCCAGGCCCACGCAATCGCGATCTAAACGTGAGTCGCGGATGTTTCTGGAGTGCAATGCTACCGCGGCCGGTGACAGCGACAAAAAAACCGGCGTTCCCGCACACCTGGCCCACGCAAGCAGCCGACTGATGTCGCCGCTGGGTCGAGCGCTGATGTGATGTCAGCGCTGTATCAAAAATGGACAGGGAACACCGCAAATTGAACACGCCGAACCTGCTGGCGTGCCATGTGGCGCCTTTTTCTGCTACAAATGGGGTTCCGGGCCGGGCAATCACCGGCGTCTACGCCTCATATTTGTCATGCTGGCGGGCGAGAATTTTTGACCCAGCCAGGGGCAGGGCACCATGTCTTTTTCGGGTGAGAGTTTTTTCATTATTTTCATCATTCTGTTCGCCGGTCTTATTGTTGGCTGGCTGAGCGACATGATCGTGCAGCGAACGCGCTTCGGCCTCGATGGCATCATTGCGATGGTCATCGTCGGCGCCGTTATCGGGGGAGGATTGACGTTTGTTTTGCGGGACGCCATTCAGATGGCGATCAATTTTCCTTTGACCAAAGCGCCGAAGGAAATCGACATCTCCGTTCCGCCACCCTTTGAACGGGTCGTGCTGCCGCTCGCGCCGCTTCGTCCCCTTCTCAAGCCGGTTGTCTACCGCACGCGCGAGGAAATCTGCGACGCGCTGATCGAGGCCGCGCGCAACAACGATCTGCCGCCGCATTTCTTTATTCGCCTCCTGTATCAGGAGAGCAGTTTCAGGCCGCATGCCATCAGTTCGGCGGGCGCGCTCGGCATCGCACAGTTCATGCCCGAGACCGCGAGCGACAGGGGCCTCGACAATCCATTCGATCCGTTGCAGGCGATACCGGCGTCGGCGCGACTGCTCCGCGACATGGCGCAGAAATTCGGCAACCTTGGCCTTGCCGCTGCCGCCTACAATGCCGGCCCGAGGCGGATCGAGGAGTGGCTCGCCAGGAAGGGACCGTTGCCGCAGGAAACCCAGGCCTATGTCAAAACGATCACCAGCTGGCCAGCTGAAACGTGGACGTTCGGCGCCCAGGCCGGCAGTCCGGCGATCAAGGTACAGCGACAAGCTCCCTGCCAGGAGACCGTCGGGCTTATGGCCTGGGATGGCCCCGATGAGATTCCGTTGCCGCCGCGCAGTCCAAGGGCGCTTGAGGCGGCGGCGCATGCCAAAGCGATAAAACAGGCCGCCGCACGTGCCAAGTTGAATCATGCAAACGGCCAAGCCGCGAAGGCTGGTGAAGAGGCCAAGGCCGACGGCAAGTCGGATGCCAAACCCGATGCAAAGGCTGGCGCGCCAATGGACCTCAATGCCGATCCCAAGGTGGACGCCAAGCCGGCCGCCAAACCCAACCCCAGCACGAACGCCAAGACCAGTGCCAAGACAACCGTGGTGGTCGGAAACTAATAGTGCATGACCTCTGGCGTGCGTATTTCAGGCTTGCCCAAATTGGCTGGGACGCCAATGTCGTCGTTGCCTTGCGTTTGATGCGCCTCGCTTCCGGCGGCGCATTGGCACAACGCGAAGCGCAAAGAATGATCGCCGAGAAAGCAGTCGCCGCCGGGGAAGCTCAAACCGTTGCGGCGGCCAAAATGCTCTCCGGCCGTGGAGTCAAGGCAGCAACGAAATCGGCTTCAGCTGTGTATCGGCGAAAGGTGCGGGCAAATCGTCGCCGCCTGAGCCGGCACTGACTGTGGGTGTGCGTCGGCGCGAGCCGGCGTCGCAATTTTTCTGCATCCCGAACATCGGGCGTTGGCATTGCCAAAGGAGCGGCTCATGAAGATTGTCACTGCGTTTTCGCTCACCATGTTGCTTTCAACCGCCACGCAGGCTGCGGAATACATGGAGAAGACGCCCTTTCAGTTGTCGCGGGCATTTTCTCCCGGTGTGATCACCTCGGGTGGAACCATTGTCTGGGTTGCTGGCCAGACCGCGACGCAGGACAGTCAAGGCAACAATATTGCGAACAACTTCGAAGCACAGGTGAAACAGGTATTTGCTCAGGTCGATGGCGTTCTCAAGCGCGCGGGCGGCAGCGTGGACAACGTCGTGACAATGACGGTTTTTATCAAGGAGTCCCGCTACGGAGACAGATTTGTCGAGATGCGCAAGGAATACTTCAAGGACGGAAATTATCCGGGAAGCGCATTGATTACCGTCACCAACTTTGCCAGGCCCGGGATAGAGATCGAAATCCAGGCTGTTGGAGTTATCGGCGACAGCTGCTCAAACGACAATCCCTGCTCTGCCGAAGCCAAGGCCAAAAAAGCTCAAAATCGATAGGCGGGCACGCGCCCGGGGCATTCTCTGCTGCGCATTTGGGTTGCCGCGCCGGCAGAGTTCCAAATTTAGGAATCGTACACTCGCCTAACCCCTATTTTCACGCTGGATAAACAAGAAAGATGTCATTCGACATCGGTGCCACTAACAACTGCTTACCGCGCTAGTGTCCGTACAACGATTTGGTTTAGCAGTTGGCAAAGATTTTAGGGATCTAATGGTTGTCTCTTAACATTGGCGCGAAGCAAGGGAGCTGATCGACCAACGAGCGAGAAAGGCCGACGTTGAAGCCGGAAGGCTGCCATGAAGGACAGGCGCACCGCACCACGCAAGCGCGTATTGAAAAGTGCCTCTATCGTCTTGAGCGATAAGGCGCCTAAGCTCGATTGCACTGTCAAAAATATTTCGGAGACCGGCGCCATGCTGCAAGTGTCCACAACGCTCGGCATCCCGGCAAGTTTCGATATCGTCATGGAAGGCGCCCGTCGTCATTGCCACTCCATATGGCGGACAGATACCAGGATAGGCGTAGCATTCGAACCGGCGATTTCGGACGGGAGCGGCCACGAATCCTCTGAGCAAGAC
>JBKPLN010000003.1:0-15087 GCA_046731635.1 Pseudomonadota bacterium
ACCCGATCCAGTGCCGAACGCATTCACGACTGGCGACAAGATCGTCATTCATTCCAGCCTTTTACGAATTGCGCGCAGCGATGCACAGCTTGCCCTGGTCGTCGGACACGAGCTCGCGCACGTCAACCTCGGACATCTGGAGAAGCAGGCTGCTAATGAACTTCTTGGACAGGCCAGCGAAATGATAATCGACCGTGTTTTGCTCGGGTGGAGCGGCGGCTTGTTTACGAGAGAACTCGGTCGTGCAGGACGACTGGCGTTCAGCGTCGATTTCGAACGCGAGGCCGATTATGTGGGCGCCTACTATGCGGCACGTGCCGGCTACGATCTTGTTGGGGCTGAGGAATTCTGGCGAACTTATGCTCTGGAGATTCCCGACAGCGTTCGTGCCGGCATAACACACCCGGTAACGCCGGTTCGCTTCGTGCAGTTGCAGAAAGTCGTTGCGGAGATTGCCGATAAACGTCGCCGCAATGTGCAACTCATTCCAGAGCTCAAGGTCGCTGACGCCGATACTATGCCGATGACTCCGGCTGAAGACGCACGCTGATTTCGGCCGCCAAAGCTAAACACATTTCTTGGCCTGGCACAGTTTCTCGAGTTCGGGAAATGGCCTGTAGGCTGCATTACCACACTGTTCTTTGGTCGCATCAATCAATTGATTCAGATGACCGCCGTAAAAAATCGCAGCGCGATCTTTGACGCCGGTGTATTGCCTGGCGTAGTCGCGGGAATCCGAGCGTA
Organism: Pseudomonadota bacterium; assembly: GCA_046731635.1. Classification (GTDB taxonomy): domain Bacteria; phylum Pseudomonadota; class Alphaproteobacteria; order Rhizobiales; family Xanthobacteraceae; genus Pseudolabrys. The sequence continues at coordinate 745 of JBKPLN010000003.1, forward strand.
CGCAGACCACATAGCGCTGTTCCTTACCGGCGGGTCGAAGCGCGGGTTCGCTGATGTACGCGCTGCGGATGTTGGTTGGATCATCGAGCGAGCTGGTCATCGTGTTCAGAATTTCGTTCTTGTAGTCCGATGGAAAAACATTGGGATTTTCCTCCGGCTCCTTTTTGCTCCCTGATGAGCAGGCAAGCAGGGACATGACGAAAGCTGACGTCAAGCACAGCTTCGCCACGGATCGGATCATTCGCAAGTTCCCTATATTTTTCAAAGCCGTTCAGTCGAGCTTCAGCTTCCGCCGCCGTTGCCCGAGCGTCCGCAAGCGCAGCGCGTTCAGCTTGATGAAGCCCTCTGCATCGCGGTGATCGTAGGCGACTGCACCTTCCTCGAACGTCACCAGCTCCTGATCGTACAGGGAATATTTGCTCTCCCTCCCGATCACGGTGACGTTGCCTTTGTAAAGCTTGAGTTTTACGCGGCCCGAAACGAATTCCTGGCTCTTGTCGATCGCGGCCTGCAGCATTTCCCGTTCGGGCGTGAACCAAAATCCATAGTAGACCAGCTCGGCATATTTCGGCATCAGCTCGTCTTTCATATGCGCAGCGCCGCGATCGAGCGTGATCGATTCGATGCCGCGACGTCCGGCCAGCAGTATCGTGCCGCCTGGGGTCTCATACATGCCCCGCGACTTCATTCCCACAAACCGGTTTTCGACCAGATCGAGACGGCCGATGCCGTTGGCGCGGCCGAGATCGTTGAGCTGGTTAAGCAGCGAAGCCGGCGACTGTCTTTTGCCGTCGATGGCAACGGGATCCCCACGATCGAAATCGAGCGTGACAATGGTGGGTTTGTCGGGCGCTTTTTCTGGATCGACCGTGCGTGAGAAGACGTAATCGGGCACGTCCTGCGCAGGGTCTTCCAGCACTTTGCCTTCCGAAGAGGTGTGCAACAGGTTGGCGTCGACCGAAAATGGCGCTTCACCGCGCTTATCCTTGGCGATCGGAATTTGGTGCTTTTCGGCGAACTCGATGAGCTTGCTGCGCGAGGTCAGATCCCATTCCCGCCATGGAGCAATAACCGTGACATCGGGCTTGAGCGCATAGTAGGTGAGCTCAAAACGGACCTGATCGTTGCCTTTGCCCGTGGCGCCATGCGCAACCGCATCTGCCCCGACCTTCTCCGCAATCTCGATTTGTTTTTTGGCGATCAGTGGCCGGGCGATCGAGGTGCCAAGCAGGTATTGGCCTTCGTATAACGCGTTTGCCCGAAACATCGGGAAGACATAGTCGCGCACGAATTCTTCGCGCAGATCTTCGACAAAAATGTTTTCCTTTTTGATGCCAAGCAATAGCGCCTTCTGCCGTGCCGGCTCGAGTTCTTCGCCCTGGCCGAGATCGGCAGTAAAAGTCACCACCTCGCATCCATAGATGGCCTGCAGCCATTTCAGAATGATCGAAGTGTCGAGCCCGCCGGAATAGGCGAGCACAACCTTCTTTACTGTCTTTGTTGTCCGGCCACCGGCCATCTTAGATCACCCGCGTCTAAATTTGCGGGCGGACTATAGGGCCAAAGGTTTTGCTGCGCAAAGTACTCCCGCTTTGCAGTTCTTAATACGATTTCGGTTTTCGACCGAACAATTCCGCAACAAAATTATACGCAGGCAAGGTCAGCCGACTAAGCGACTTATCGACGTCATCATCGGACAGGCGCGTGCGCGGCCAGCGGTAGATGAAGCCGTATGCAACCCAAATGATGAGATAGGTGAAGACGCCGGCGAAGATCACATCGGAAGGAAAGTGCGCGCCGAACATTATGCGGAGCGCTGCCGTGCCCGTGCCGAGGGCCAGGGCCGCAACATAGGCCAGAACACGCCATTGCGGAGGAGCCAATGCAGCCGGCGCAAGAGTCCAGAAAGCCCCCGCGACCTCGCCCGACACAAACGAGCAGTTTGTTGGGCAATCGCCGCGGCGATCCACCACGGGACGAAATGTTCATTGCCTCCGAATTGGGTGACGTGGACCGGCCGCGAACGACCCCAATGCTCCTTGAGAACCACATTGGCCATGATGCCTGGTGCCAAAATTATCGTCGCGATGAGGAAAATTACCGCTTGGCCCGGCATCAACAATTTGCGCCACGGCAGGATGAGCTTGATCAAAAGGGCACTGGCCGCTGGGGCCACCAGCAGCGCCGGAATCCACAGGCCGAAATCACGTGCCGGTACCAGCGACGGATAATACCGTAACGCAAATCCATAGTGATCGGGGGTCTCGACTGCGTGAAAAATCGAAGCGACGCGCAAATCGAGTTCGGGATAAAGACCAAAGAGCAAGCCAGTTACTACGGCTATTGCGAGCACACAAATGAGGCCCATCCGATTCATGCGCGTCTCGTCTAACCGAGGAACTCAAAAATAGAAAGGCGGCATATCGCACGAGCGACTATATTGAGCTCATGACGACGCCAACCGTCGATTTCTGGTTTGAATTCGGATCGACTTATTCCTATCCGGCAGCAATGCGTCTGGCGCCATTGGCGAAAGCGGCGGACATTGCCGTGCGCTGGCGTCCCTTCATGCTGGGGCCGATTTTCAGGGACCAGGGCTGGGACACATCTCCGTTCAACTTATACCCGGCCAAGGGCCGCAACATGTGGCGGGACCTGGAGCGTATTTGTCTTGCGCTGAATTTGCCGTTCCTACGGCCAAATCCTTTTCCGCAAAACACGCTCCACGCCGCGCGGGTCGCGCTGATTGGACTTGCCGAAAGTTGGGGCGAGGACTATTGCCGCGCCATTTATCGCGCCGAATTCGGCGAAGGCCGCAATGTCGAGAACGAGCAGACGATTGCAGACGTTCTGCAAAATCTCGGGCAGGACTCGCGCGCCGTGCTGCAGCGAGCTCGATCGGACGAAACAAAGACACAGCTTCGCGCAGAAACCGAGGAAGCGCGGCAGCTCGACATATTTGGCTCACCGAGCTTCGTCACTGCCGACGGTGAGCTCTTTTGGGGCAATGACCGGCTGGAAGCCGCGCTGAATTGGGCTGCCCGCTAGGCGCTCTTTGGCTCGCGCCAGCGGCCCGCATTGCGGCCGGCAATCAACCAGTAGACAAGCCCGCCGATGATCCCGGCTGCCGCCGCCAGCTGCAGCGCATTCGCGACAGGCGGCACATCGGTCGTGTTCTCGAGCCGCACGGAGATATCCGTGCCGTAATACGACGCCAGACCGACCAGGGCGCCCCCCACGCCATAGAAAAGAAAGCTGCGCAAGCGTGCCGCTTCCGAGATAACGATGAGCAGCGCCGCGGGCAGTATTGCCACCGCTCCGACGAAGCTGGTGGCGAAGAACGAAACGATGAAGAAACTCAGCCGCTCGACCGGGTCGGAGTCGATCCCTGCCCAGTCCGGCGCAATGATCCCGATCGCAAGCGTAATGCCTGCGGCCATGATGGCCAGGATAAGCGCGACGAGGATCACGATGATGCGGCCGAAGAGGGACATGACTTGATCCTGAAAATACGTTCTGCGATCAGATCGACGCCATCACTCCACCATCGCCATGGCACGCAGCGCCATCCGCTCTCGCGCGGATAATTTTTCGGTCGCGCTCTTGAGCTGGCCGCAGGCCGCAAGGATATCGCGCCCGCGCGGCGTGCGAACCGGAGACGCATAGCCGGCATCGAACACGACCTGCGAGAACTTCTCGATCTGCTCCCAGTCCGAGCATTCGTATCTGGTGCCTGGCCAGGGATTGAATGGAATGAGATTGATCTTTGCAGGGATGCCTTTGAGGAGCCGAACGAGCGCCTTCGCATCCTCGATCGAATCGTTAACGTCCTTGAGCATGACATACTCGAAGGTGATGCGTTTCGCGTTCGAAACGCCAGGATAGTTGCGGCAGGCTTCCAGCAAATCCGCGATCGGATATTTGCGGTTAAGAGGGACAAGCTCATTTCGCAGCTCGTCCCGCACGGCATGCAGCGATACGGCCAGCATGCAGCCTATCTCGGCGCCGGTGCGTTCGATATTCGGCAAAACTCCTGATGTGGAAAGGGTAATGCGCCGCTTGGAGATGGCGATACCCTCCCCGTCCGCCACGATCAGGAGCGCGTCGCGCACCGCTTCGAAATTGTAGAGGGGCTCCCCCATGCCCATCATCACGATATTGGTGATGCAGCGCTCGCCATTCGGCACGACGCCGTCTGCCGGTCGCGTGCCTCCCGGCCAGTCACCCATGAGGTCGCGCGCCGCCATGACCTGGCCGACAATCTCTCCCGCCGTCAGGTTTCTGACCAGTCGCTGGGTCCCTGTGTGACAGAACATGCAAGTGAGCGTGCAACCGACCTGGCTGGACACGCACAAGGTGCCTCGTTCAGTGTCGGGAATGTAGACACATTCGACTTCGTGCGGTCGCTCCCCCTGGACCTCACCTGGCAATCGCAGCAGCCACTTGCGGGTCCCGTCAACCGAGACCTGCTCTGCAACGATCTCCGGCCGGGCCAACGTGTAGCGCTCGGCCAACGCAGAACGAAGGTCTTTGGACACGCTGCTCATTTCGTCGAACGACGTCACGCCGCGAAAATAAATCCAATGCCAGAGCTGCTGCACGCGCATCTTGATCTGCGCCTGGGGCACGCCGAATGAGCCCAACGCATCGGCGAGCTGGGCTCGCGTAAGGCCAATCAGTGACGGCTTTTCGGGCGCCACATACCGCTCGAGCGGGATTTTTTCGACGAACTCGCTCGGGCCCATTGGAATGTCTGCAGACTTGACCATCGGATGAAGCATCGGCGCCATTTAGCGCTGATGGGCAATATAGGATCCCGACGCCCTACTTGCACTCCTCCGCGACCTTGTCGAGCGCCTGACCGATGCCCTTGAGGGAATACGTGTCGGTGGTTTTTGTGCCTTTTGACGATTCGCTTTTGACCACCAGGTCTGAGCCTTTGCGCATGGTTTCCACCATTTGCACTTCTTCCGCAGCGTTCTTGATCCAGGCACCGTCATTCTGCGTGTACATGGCATATCTGGCAGAACCGATGGCGGCGCTTGCATCCTGACCAGTTTTTTGCTGGTAGCCGAGGATCACCGAGACTTCGTTCTTCACTTTTTCCGACGGCCGCGTGGAAACGAACGCGTAAGAGGGATCACGATTGCGGCCCGAGGGCTCGCTGGTGGTCGAAGTCGGCTTGGACAGGGCGAAGCAAATCTTTTTCCCGCCGGGTGTCGCCCTGTAAGCGCCCCAATCGCCAAACTGTCCGAGCAATACAGCCTGGTCGGTCGGGCTTGCGGACTTTTTCTGTGTCGAGTCGGCAGGGGTGGCTGATTTTTTCGACGAATCAGCGGGGGCGTTGGACTTTTTCTGCTGCGTTGAGTCGGCGGGGTTGGCTGGTTTCTTTTGCTGCTGCTGCTGCTGCTGCGCCGCCGCCGAGGCACTCAGCACGCAGGCCGCCAGGATGCCGCAAAAGGTCAGAAACAAATTGTTGGTGTTCATCGGGTCTACCGGTGACGCATCAGAATCAGGTGGATATTAGCGCATTATGGGCGAATGTCGGCAATGTGAAGGCGGCAATACCGTCCGGCTTGGCGGCGTCGATCGCCGACGGGCCATGCCGGCTTGCCCGTATTGCGAGGCCTTGCTATTCGCGCTGCACAACCATTATCCGGTCCATGAAAGCCCTGCTCTGCACCCGCTACGGCACGCCCGATGATCTGGAGCTGGCCGATATTGCCGAGCCGGAGCCGGGCGCCGGCGAGGTGGCGGTTAGAATCCACGCCGCGGCGCTGAACTTTTTCGACACCCTGATCATCGCCGGCAAATATCAGTTCAAGCCGGCCCCGCCTTTTTCGCCTGCCGCCGAATTCGCCGGCACTGTGGAAAGCCTGGGTGCAGGAGTTTCCGCATTCAAAACTGGCGACCGGGTAGTCGGCTACATGACTTACGGAGCTGCGCGCGAGAGGGTTGTCATCAGCGCCGACAGATTGATCAAGGTTCCGGACAAGCTCGATCTCGACCGCGCAGCCGGCGTCTGCATTACGTATGGCACGACCTTTCATGCACTCAAGGATCGTGCCGAACTCAAACCCGGAGAATCACTGGCGGTACTCGGCGCGGCCGGGGGCGTCGGCCTTGCTGCCGTCGAGCTCGGAAAAATCATGGGCGCGCGCGTAATCGCCTGCGCCTCGTCGGATCAAAAACTGGCCTTTGCGCGCAAGCACGGCGCCGATGCGGCGATCAATTACGCCAGCAGCGATCTCAAGGAAGCATTGCGGCGTTGCACGGATGGGCGCGGGGCCGATGTAATTTATGATCCGGTCGGCGGTCCCTACACCGAGCCCGCGCTACGCTCGATCACGTGGAAAGGACGTTTCCTGGTCATCGGTTTTGCCGCGGGCGACATTCCGAAGCTGCCGCTCAATCTGGTGCTGTTGAAGGGCTGCGATGTGCTTGGCGTGTTCTGGGGTTCGTTCATTGACCGGGACCCCGAAGGCCATCGTGCCAATACAAGACAGCTTCTCGACTGGTGCGAACAGGGAAAGCTGTCATCGCACGTGCATGCGGTTTATCCCCTTGCAGAGGGGCCGGCTGCCCTCAAGGCAATCGCCGCAAGGCAAGTCATGGGCAAGATACTCTTGCGGCCCTAGTTATGCCTTTGAGAATTCCGCGAGCTTGGCCTTTGCCGCTGCACGATGTTCCGGGCGAATGTGGCTGGCCATCAGCTTGACAGCGGCCGCAAGCATTGCCGCATCATCTGTAAAGCCAAGGACGGGCAGCACGTCTGGAATGGCATCCGTCGGCAGGAGAAAATAGGCCAGCGCACCGAAAAGCGAGGCTTTGACGGGCAACGGCGTGGCCTTGTCAAACGCGCAGTAGTAGGCGGTCACCAGATCCTCGACAAAGGGAATTGACGCGGCTAGGTGGCGCACCTTGCGCCAGAATTGCTCGCGAAATGCGTTTTCGTCGTCCTTGTCCCGCCAGATTGTCGATCGCGCGAATGTCATGACGACGATGTGGTTAGGAGCCGCGGTGTCCGCAAGGACCGGGCTTTTCAGGCGTCTCCGGTCCATTTTGCGCCATCACGTGACCCTTCCTGCATCGAACAAGTGCCCTCGCAAAGGGTCCGGGCCGATACTACCTTTTGCACGTCGACTCCGACCATACGAGGCATCCATGTCCTGGTCATTGAATATCGGCAGGGTGGCGGGAACCGTTGTCCGCGTGCACCTCACCTTCCTCCTTTTCCTCGCCTGGATTTTCGCGGCGAGTTACGCCTCGGGAGGCGCGGCTACGGCCTGGGACAGTCTCGTGTTCATGATCCTGCTGTTTTTGTGCGTGCTGCTGCACGAGTTCGGTCACATCTTCACGGCGCGCGCATTCGGCGTGCCGACTCCTTACGTGACGCTGCTTCCGATTGGGGGCGTCGCACAGCTCGAGCGCATCCCCGAGGAACCGTGGGAGGAATTCCTCATCGCCATTGCCGGACCTATGGTCAATATCGTCATCACGGCGGCGCTCATAGTCCTGTTCGGCGCCAACTTGCAGGCAAACGCCGCAGCGGCGGTCGACAACATGAAGATCCCGCTGGTCGATCGGCTGGCGGCAGTCAACCTGTTCCTCGCCCTGTTCAATATGATTCCCGCGTTCCCGATGGACGGCGGACGCGTACTGCGAGCTCTGCTCGCCTCCCGCCTCGGTTATGTGCGCGCGACCGAAATCGCGGCTTCAATCGGACAGTTTGTCGCCTTCGCGCTGGGATTCATCGGGCTCCTGTACAATCCAATCCTGATCTTTATCGCGATCTTCGTCTATCTCGCTGCGTCTTCGGAGGCGCACATGGTCGCGCTGCGCGCGGCCTCGCGCGGCGTTCCCGTAAGCTACGCGATGATGACGCAATTCGCGACGTTATCCCCGCAGGCGCAGATCGATGAGGCCGTCCAAACCTTGCTGCAAACGAGCCAAGGGGAGTTTCCGGTCGTCGACGATGCCGGCAAACCGGTCGGGGTCCTCGGGCGCGCCGACCTGATCCGCGCCATCAAGACATTGGGGCCGGAGGCGCGAGTCGCGGATGCGATGACCGCGGAAATTCCGACTATCAGCCATCGTTCCACGCTCGAGCAGGCGTTCAAGCTTCTGCAACAGAAATCGGCGCCAGCCGTGGGCGTTACCGACGCCGGCGGCAAGCTCGTCGGGTTTGTCACCAGTGAAACCATTGCCGAGATGATGATGCTGCAGGAAGCATTGCCGCGCGGTCTGCGCCTTGGCCCGTGGAGCCGGCCGGCGGGCGCTTGACCCGGGAGTCACAAACCCGTCGTTTTAGCTTTTTCCAGTTGTCAGAAACTGCGTGCACCCTCCGCGCTGATTCGGCGGAGGCCACTTCATGTCCGGGCACTTGCCCGCCGGCAGCGCGACGCGTCGCCGGTTTCTGACAACTGTTGCTTCGGCGACAGCCGCAACGGCACTCGGCGCCATCGCGTTACCGGCTTTCAGTCGCGCGTCGCAAAGACCGGTTATTACGCATGGCGTGCAATCGGGCGATGTGTCGACCGACTCGGGAATGGTGTGGGCGCGCACAGACCGCCCGGCACGAATGCTGATCGAGGCGTCGACGAGCGACAGCTTCAAGGATGTTTGTCACGCATCGTTCGTTGACGCGCTGCCCGAAACTGACTTTACCGCCAAGGCGCTGCTCGAGAACTTGCCGGCAGGGCAGGACATTTTCTACCGGTTGCGCTTCCAGGATCTGTTGTCGGGGCAAGCGACCAGCGAACCGGCTGTCGGTCAGCTTCGCACGGCGCCGGCCGATCGCCGCTCGATTTCGTTTGTGTGGTCAGGCGATACGGCGGGGCAAGGCTGGGGATTGATCCGGCACGCGGCGGCATGCGCACTTACGCGACGATGCTGCGAAATCGCCCCGACTTCTTCGTTCATTGCGGCGACAGCATCAATGCGGACTGCACAATACCGGCACAACAGAAACTGCCCAACGGCGAGACGTGGCGCAATATTGTCACCGAGGAAAAAAGCGCGGTCGCAACAACTCTCGCCGGCTACCGTGGCAACTACAAATACAACCTGCTCGACGCGAATTTGCGGGAATTCAATGCGAAGGTGCCCATTTTTGCCCAGTGGGACAACCATGAGGTTATGGAGGACTGGTGGCCCGGTGAAACGTTCGATCGCCGCGGCTACGACGTAAAAAACACGCTGCTGCTTGCCGCGCTCGGAAGCCGCGCGTTTCATGAGTTCATGCCCCTGCGCTTCACCCCATCGGAGCCAGGTCGCGTGTATCGGAAGATCTCCTATGGGCCGCTGCTCGATCTGTTCATGCTCGATATGCGCAGTTACCGCGGCCCAAACAAAGCGCCGCACGAAATTCAGTATGGTCCCGACGCTTACCTGCTCGGCCCCGCGCAGCTCGCCTGGTTCAAGCGCGAACTCAAGCGTTCGACGGCAATCTGGAAGGTCATCGCGTCCGACACTCCGCTAGGTACCATTGCCGCCAGCTCGCCCAACACCGGCACAGCGGCGGGTCGCGGCGTCGAGATCGCCGAACTGCTGGGCTTCATGCAGCACGCCGGCATTCGCAACACGGTATGGATCACCGCCGACCTGCATTACACGGCCGCCCATTTTTTCGATCCCAATAAGGCAATATTCCAGGACTTTGAGCCGTTTTGGGAATTCGTTTCCGGTCCGATCCACGCGGGAACCTGGACCCCGTGCGCGCTCGACCGCACCTTTCGGTCTGCAGTTTTTTGGACACATGGCAATCGACGGGGCGACGGCGACTTTGTCCGTGAGACTCAAGGATGTTGCCGATCGCGTGTTATGGTCAATTTCCATCGAGCCGAAATTTGAGCAGACCGCGCATCGCAATCGAGCGAAGCACTTGGTGTTCCGCGGTAAGTCACAGGAAACGGGGTGCTGTCACCTTTCCGTCATGCAGCCGTCTACGATTTGTCAGGGACTCCGACCAAGCTTCTTAGCTCAACCTGAGGAAGGGGAGGCTTAGATGGCGATACGGATTCGCCCGGCTGTGACACGCCGGCACCTTCTGGCAACGGGAGCGGCGGCAACGGCTCTCACGACAATTGGCGGCGTTGCCCGCCCATTCGTCAGTCGCGCCAACGATCGGCCCCTGATCACGCACGGGGTTCAATCCGGCGACGTTTCCGTCGATTCCGGGGTGATCTGGGCTCGTGCCGATCGCCCCTCGCGGATGCTGGTTGAAATTGCGACCACTGACAGTTTCAAGGACGCGCGCAATGCCGCTTTTGTCGACGCGCTGCCGGAAACCGACTTCACCGCCAAGCTTCTGCTCGAAAATCTGCCCCCCGCGCAGGAAATCTTCTATCGCGTGCGTTTTCAGGACCTGGCCTCACCGACCATTGTCGGCGAAGCACAAGTGGGCCGCTTTCGCACCGCGTCGAATGATCGGCGCTCGATCAGTTTCGTCTGGTCGGGCGATACTGCGGGACAAGGTTGGGGCATCGATGAATCGCGCGGCGGCATGCGAACCTATGCGACCATGCTGAAGAGCAGGCCCGACTTTTTCATCCACAACGGCGACACCATTTATGCCGACGGTCCAATCGCGGCAGAGCAGAAGATGCCGAACGGCGAAGTGTGGCGGAACATCGTATCGGAAGACAAATCAAAGGTGGCGGAGACGCTTCAGGAGTTCCGTGGCAACTACAAATACAACTTGCTCGACAAGAATTTGCGCGCGTTCAATGCCGAGGTGCCCATTTTCACCCAATGGGATGACCATGAGGTCACAAACAACTGGTGGCCCGGCGAACCGCTGACTCGGGCGGAGCACCAGCGCAGGAAATACGCGGAAAAGAACGCAACGTTGCTTTCGGCGCGAGCGGCGCGCGCATTCCATGAATACATGCCGCTGCGCTCGACGCAGGCTGAGCCGGGTCGTGTCTATCGCAAGATTTCCTACGGTCCCCTGCTCGATGTCTTCATGCTCGACATGCGCAGCTATCGCGGGCCCAACGGTGAAGACAAGGAAGACACCTACGGCCCCGCTGCCTATTTCCTTGGTCCAACACAAGTCGCCTGGCTAAAGCAGGAGTTGGCGAACTCGCGCGCGACCTGGAAGGTCATTGCCGCCGATATGCCGATCGGGCTTCTGGTGGTTTATGACGGCGACCGCAAATGGGGGGTGGAAGCCGTTGCGCAAGGCGACGGTGGCCCGCCGCGCGGGCGCGAACTCGAAATTGCCGACCTGCTCTCGTTCATCAAGCGGGCCGGCGTGCGCAACACCGTGTGGATTACGGCGGATGTGCACTATACCGCAGCCCATTATTACGACCCGAACAAGGCGGCATTTCAGGATTTCGACCCGTTTTGGGAATTCGTTTCAGGCCCGATTCACGCTGGCACGTTCGGCCCCAATTCGCTCGACAACACCTTCGGTCCGCAGCTGGTCTACGTAAAGGCTCCGACCAAAGAGCAAGGCCTGAACCTGCCGCCCAGCGAGGGCATGCAATTCTTCGGGCATGTGGCCATTGATGGCACGAGCCAGCAGATGACGGTCACGCTGAAGGACGTCGACGATCGCCCGTTATGGGCTAAGACGCTTGATCCGAAACTCGGTTAACGGCCCGATTGCAGATATCGAATTCCTGACTATATTGCGCTGCAACCAGTTCGCGTGCCCGGCTCCCCGAGTCGGGCACGCTCCTTTCGGGAACCGCTATGGATCTTCGCAACGTCGCGATCATCGCGCATGTCGACCACGGCAAAACCACCCTGGTCGACCGCCTTCTGCAGCAATCCGGCGCGTTCCGGGAGAACCAGCGCGTCGTCGAGCGCGCCATGGATTCGAACGACCTCGAGCGCGAGCGCGGTATTACGATCCTCGCCAAGGCGACTTCGGTGATTTGGCAAAACACGCGCATCAATATCGTCGATACGCCTGGTCACGCCGATTTCGGCGGGGAGGTTGAACGCATCCTCAACATGGTCGACGGTGCGTTGGTGTTGGTCGACGCTGCCGAGGGCCCGCTCCCGCAGACCAAGTTCGTGGTCTCAAAGGCGCTCAAGATGGGGCTCAAGCCGATTGTGATCATCAACAAGGTCGACCGGGCAGACGCACGCGCAATCCAGGTGGTCAACGAGGTGTTCGATCTGTTCGCCGCGCTTGATGCCACCGAGGAGCAGCTCGATTTTCCGATTCTATACGGCTCGGCGAAGGAAGGCTGGATGGCACAGGCCTTGGAAGGACCGAAAGAGTCGATGGCGCCGCTCTTCGATCTCGTCCTCAGGCACGTGAAACCCCCTCAGGTCGAAGACGGGCCGTTTCGCATGCTAGGCACAATTCTTGAGGCCAATCCCTATCTCGGTCGCATTGTCACAGGACGCATTACGTCCGGCACCATCAGGCCAAACCAGACTGTGAAGGTGCTCGATCGTGACGGCAATCCCGTCGAAAGTGGGCGTGTGACCAAGCTCCTCGCTTTCCGCGGACTTGAGCGCACGGGTGTCGAGGAAGCCGAGGCGGGCGACATCGTCGCCATTGCCGGCCTGCCTAATGCAACGGTGTCCAATACCATCTGTGCGCCCGAGGTCGAGGTCCCCCTCCCCGCGCAACCGATAGATCCACCGACTTTGGCGATGATTTTTCGCGTCAACGATTCCCCGCTTGCCGGCACGGAAGGCGACAAGGTCACAGGGCGCATGATTCGCGACCGCCTGCTGCGCGAGGCCGAAGGGAATGTGGCGCTGCGCGTGCGCGAATCAGACGAGAAGGATTCCATGGAAGTGGCCGGGCGCGGCGAACTGCAGCTCGGCATCCTGATCGAAACCATGCGGCGCGAAGGCTTCGAATTGTCGGTATCTCGGCCGAAGGTGCTCCTGAAGGACGATCCCGCCTCCGGCGAAACGCTTGAGCCGATTGAAGAAGTTGTCATCGATCTCGATGAAGAGCATTCCGGAATCGTCGTTCAGAAGATGGCCGAGCGCAAAGCCGACATGATGGAAATGAAGCCGTCCGGCGGCGGCCGGCTTCGGCTCGTCTTTCATGCGCCGACGCGCGGCCTGATCGGGTACCAGGGCGAATTGCTCACCGATACCCGCGGCACCGCCATCATGAATCGGTTGTTCCACGCCTATGCGCCGTATAAGGGCCCGATCCAGGGCCGGCGCAATGGCGTCCTTATCTCTAACGACGAGGGTGAGGCGGTCGCCTACGCCCTGTGGAATCTCGAAGACCGCGGCCCCATGATGATCGAGCCAGGCTGGAAGGTTTACAAAGGCATGCTCGTGGGCGAACACACGCGCGGAAACGATCTTGTCGTCAATATTCTGAAGGGCAAAAAGCTCACCAATATTCGGACGACCTCCAAGGATGAGGCCGTGCGGCTAACCCCGCCCATCAGAATGACGCTGGAGAAAGCCCTCGCCTATATCCAGGACGACGAGCTGGTCGAGGTGACGCCAAAGGCGATCCGGCTGCGCAAGAGGCTTCTGGACGAGAACGATCGCAAGAAGGAAGAGCGCAAGAAGGAAGCCGAAACGGTGTGACGGTCACAAGTTTTGGTGTGATTCGAATCGGATTCGAATCAGGGACGGTCCGAAATTAACTCTCCGACGCCTGTGCTGAGCGCGGAACTGGCCGGATTTATCTGCCATCGGATTCATGAAAGCGATTTTCACGCATCACTGCTGGCGTTTTCGCGCCTGTGACCAGTAATCCACACCGTTAACCCATCATTAACGATAGGGCTTGAAGGCCGCAAAGTTCATTGCTTCTATTCGCGCAATGAGCACCACCCTTATAGAGATTCGCCGTGCAAAGTCGTCCGACGCGTCGGACGTCGCGGAGACGCATGACGAGGCGTGGCGCGCGGCGTATCAGGGAATCATTCCGGGCAACGAGCTCGACAAGCTAATCAACCGTCGCGGTCCGGACTGGTGGGACTCTGCGATCCGCAAGGGCAGCCGCATTACTGTCCTCCAATTCGGCGATCGCATTGCAGGTTACGCCAATTACGGACGCAATCGCGCGCGCAGCCTCTTTTATGACGGCGAGATCTACGAAATCTATCTGCGGCCGGAGTTTCAGGGCCTCGGCTTCGGCCGCCGCCTGTTTTCCGCCGCGCGCAAGGACCTGAACCAGAGCGGTTTGAAGAGCCTGGTTGTTTGGGCGCTCTCCGACAACGAGCCAGCCATGGAATTCTATCGGGCACTCGGTGGCCGCGCAGTGGCACGCTCCTCTGAACGCTTCGGCACCAAAACACTCGATAAAGTCGCCTACGCCTGGCAGGCGTGACTACACCTTCGGGGCCGGTAGACCTTTCTGCGCACAGGCGGCGCGCAGGGTATTGAGCAGCAGAC
>JBKPLN010000004.1:0-8199 GCA_046731635.1 Pseudomonadota bacterium
GTGTTCGACGCAGCGTTCCGGAAATTTGCCGTTGCATTCGAACGGCGCGCTGACGAGATCTACGGCCGTCCGGCATAGACTTCAGGAAAACATCAGCCCGTCAGCGTGTTTCTAAGATTTGTCGACAAGCGCCTCAAGCTGCCTGATCGCATCGTCCTGTTTGGGGTTAGGGATCTCAGCGCGACGGATCCAAGCTGTCAGATCATCGAGATAGGTGTACTTCTCAAATTCCGGCACTGGCGCTTTAGGGGCGGGGCTCGGTTTTGACGCGTCGGCGTCGGGGTTCGGCTTTGAAGCTTCAACGTCAGGGCTTGGCTTTGAAGCCTCAACGTCAGGGCTCGGCTTTGAAACGGGAACGTTGTCGTTAGAGCTAAAGATCGCGGGTTTATCCTTGTCGTGCCTGACGATGTATTTGCTGCAATCAACGAACCTAGGCGTCGCCGCAACGACCAGGTCTGCTGCGAGTTCCGGAGGGAGACTCGTGGCTACGCGATGAAGTTCACGCATGCCTTGATAACCCGGGTGTATTGTGGTCCTGGCCCCATTCAAGGCATCACCGACCTGGCTTGCCCACTCACGTATGATTTTTTTGTAAAGGCGATCTCCTCGCATTGCTTGCCTGACTGTGGAAGGGGCCTCGAGAAAGGCCTTCGCGAGTTTCTCGCGCAAAGCGCCGCCATCGCGTTGGCTTTCCGCGATCGCGTCCCTAATAAGGGTACGCGCGCGTTCTGCGCGGTTAGCGGCTTTGTGAGTTAATGCCGACGAGCCGGCGGGTGACGCCCAATTGCCTGGCGTTACGTTTTGCGATGGTTGAGTAGTCGATGAGGCCGGCTTATTTTGTTGGGGGCCTGGTACAACTGAAGGACCAACTCCGTCGATTGCCATTTTTGTGTCCTTTCCAATGCAATTGTGCCGGTCTGACCATGGCCTAACCGACCGTTGCTCACCTCATACGTCTGATATGGCGCGGGTGGTGTGCTTTAGGTGACAGTGCGGCGCTTTTCGGCGCACCAAGCGAGAGAAATTGTACGTGATAGAACCGCTATTTCGGAACGCACACAAAACGAAAACTGCCCCGGCGCGATCCTCCGGGGCAGTTAATTTTTTAACGCAGGTCTACCTCAGGTGCGCGCGCGCATCCTGACCTGGAAGCTGTCGAACCCGAACTCCGCCACCTGCAGCCACGCATAGGCGTTCGACCGGTATGGCACGACGCTGTCCAACATTTTCTTGAAGTGCGGCTTGGTCTGCGAGAGTTCCGCGTAAATTGTGTTCGCTGCCTTGTAGCAATCCTCGAGAACCGGCTGCGGGAATGCGCGGAGCTGCGCGCCGCCTGCCATCAGGCGGAGCAAGGCTTCCGGATTGACGTAATCGTACTTCGACAGCGTCCAGACCCACGTGTCATTGGATGCGGTGATGATCGCCGATTGGTAATTTTTCGGCAGCTCGCGCCATTTCGTCAGGTTGATGATGTTGTGCGACTGGCCACAACCTTCCCACCAGCCGGGGTAGTAATAGTACTTGGCGATTTTTGCAAAGCCGAGCTTCTCGTCATCGTAAGGCCCAACCCATTCGGCTGCATCGATCGTGCCTTTTTCCAACGCCGGATAGATGTCTCCGGCAGCGAGCTGCTGCGGCACCGTACCAAGCCGGGTGAGTATCGTGCCGGCAAAACCCCCGACACGGAACTTGAGTCCCTTGAGATCTTCGGATGTCTTGATTTCCTTGCGGAACCATCCGCCCATCTGTGCGCCTGTATTGGCGGCAGCGAAACCGATGCAGTTGTAGTCTTTCAGGAGATCGTTCAGCAGATCCTCGCCGCCGCCGTGACGCAGCCAGGAGATCATCTGGCGGCTGTTCAGTCCGAACGGAAGCGCCGTGCCGAACGTGAAGGCCGGATCCTTGCCCCAGTAATAATACATGGCGGTGCTGCCCATCTCGACCGTGCCGCTCTGCACGGCATCGAGAACCTGCAAGCCCGGAACGATCTCGCCTGCGGCGAACACCTGGATCTGGAATTTGTTATCGGTGATTTCGGCAATGCGCTTCGAGAAGTATTCGCATCCGCCGTAAAGCGTATCGAGCGATTTCGGCCAGCTCGCCGTCAGTCGCCATTTTATTTCCGGCGACGATTGCGCAATCGCGGGCGCGGCAACAGCGGCTGCGGCGGCTCCCAAACCTGCAGCCTTTAAGAATTCACGACGTTTCATTGGCGTTTCCCCTCGTTGACGCCGGCCCGCCGAGGGAAGGAATTCACCGCTGAATATTCGAAATTCGCTCCCCGGCGACCGACGGGGACGATCTTACGCCTCTGCCCGCAAAGAGAAAGCCCGAACAAATTGACTTATTGCCTCAGCTTTTTCCCGCCGGCGGACGAGGCTCTTCCTTTTCCGCCAGTTCCTGAAGCATGGAAAATGCCTGCAAAACCGATGCGCGGCGCACGTTGGACCGGCCGATATCGCCATATTTCCGATCGTGCGCGATGACGCGGCCGCTGCGCGATGCAGCACAAAAATAGACGAGGCCAATGGGCTTTCCGAGCACCGCCCCGGTGGGCCCGGCAATGCCTGTAATCGAAATGGCGAGATCGACCGAGCCATGGGCCAAAGCGCCTTTCGCCATTTCCTCGGCGCATTCGGTGCTCACCGCACCATACAAATCGATCGTTGCCGGCGTCACGCCAAGCATTTGCTGCTTCGCCTCGTTCGAGTAGGTCACAAAGCCGCGGTCGAGGACCAGCGACGACCCGGGAATTTCACTGAGCATGGCGGCGACCAGCCCGCCGGTGCAGGACTCTGCAGTCGCCAGCGTGAGCTTCTTCCCTTTGCAAAGGTCCAACAGGGCAACAGCAGCAGCACGCAATTCTTTGTCGGACATGGCGGTCAGCCCCACGGCAGGCGGACGGTTGCCGTCGCGTAGGCGACGATGCCTTCACCGCGTCCGGTGAAGCCGAGTTTCTCGCTTGTCGTCGCCTTCACGGCCACACGCTCGAGGTCGATGCCGGCAATTTTTGCGATGTTGGCGCGCATGCTTTCGCGGTGCGCCGAGATGCGTGGAGTCTCGCAAACCACTGTCACATCAAGGTGAGCGATGCGGCCACCCCGGGCCCGCACCCGTTCGACGGCGAAAGCAAGAAACCGGTCGGACGACGCGCCTCGCCATTGTGGATCGGATGGCGGGAAGTGCGTGCCAATGTCGCCATCCGCGAGAGCACCGAGCACCGCGTCCGTAAGCGCATGGAGCGCGACGTCGGCGTCGGAATGTCCGGTGAGCGCCTTGTCGTTTGGAATGCGTACCCCCGCGAGAATGACGTGGTCGCCGGGGCCGAACGCGTGGACGTCCAATCCCGAACCGATGCGAACGTCGCCGAGCGCTGCTATTTGTTGACCTTCGACGCGCACGAAATCCTCTGGCGTTGTGAGCTTGATGTTGCCGGGGTCGCCTTCGAACACGCTAACTTTCATGCCGGCCCATTCTGCCAAGGCAGCATCGTCGGTAAAATCCTCGCGGCCCTGGGATGCCGCTCGGCGATGTGCGTCAAGCAGGGCAGGAAACCGAAATGCCTGCGGTGTCTGCACGAGCCGGATCGCGTTGCGATCGAGAGTCGTTTCAATGGTCCCAGTCGCATCGACGCGCTTGACGGTGTCCGTCACCGATAGGGCCGGGATGGCTGCGCCGGTTTGTTCGGCCGCCTCTATGGCGCGTGCGATCAAACTTGCGCTGGCGAAGGGCCTGGCTGCGTCGTGGACGAGCACAATATCGGGAGCATGCGGCTGCAGCGCCTCAAGGCCTGCGTGAACCGAAGCCTGACGCGTCGTCCCGCCGGACACGGGCGCGAGAATCTCCATGTTGCCAATCAGGGTTCGCGCGAACTGCAGATCGTCTTTGCGGACGACAGGCTGAACCAAAGCGATTTGGGAGGCTCGTACAAATGCGGTGAGGGCATGCTCGAGCAGGGTTTGGCCGCCTACGCGGCGGAACTGCTTCGGTACTTCGCCACCCGCTCGCAGGCCTTGCCCAGCGGCCACCACGACGGCTGCAACAAGCGCCATACGTTACTCCTCAGGTCTGTTTTTGCTTTACCGCGTTCTTGGCGGCCCGCAAACGCGCCTGATAAGCCGAGTGTTCTTAAGAATGAACAATTTTTTGCAATGCAGCACTTGCGTGGCGGCGCAAAATGGCTAATCTCTGAGCAATGGAAGGGGCAGCCTAACTGGTAGGCAGGCGTTCGGAGCGGGGCAATAATACCTTTTTTCTGGGATCGTCGCTTGCGATCGGGCCGGTTGTTGTCCCGAACCGCGTGGTTTTGGCCCCCATGTCCGGCATTACCGACGCGCCGTTCCGCCGGCTGGCAGAAAGGCTCGGTGCCGGGCTTGTCGTTTCCGAAATGACCGCTTGTGCCGGCCTGGCGCGGGGAGAACGCGAGGCAACCGTTCGCAGCGACGGCGCCGGCATCCGCATCCATGTGGTGCAGCTCGCCGGGTGCGAGGCCCGATGGATGGCGGAAGGCGCACGCATCGCCGAGGCACAGGGCGCCGACATCATCGATATCAATATGGGTTGCCCATCGAAGCAGGTGACCAACGGGGCCGCGGGATCGGCGCTCATGCGCGATCTCGACCACGCAATGAGCCTGATCGATGCGACGATCTCGGCGGTGCGCGTGCCTGTGACGCTGAAAATGCGGCTGGGGTGGGATGATTCGAGCATCAACGCACCGGAGCTCGCGAAGCGCGCCGAAGCGGCCGGAATCAAATTGATCACGGTGCATGGCCGTACGCGCAGTCAATTCTTTCAAGGCCAAGCCGATTGGCATGCCGTCCGAATGGTGAAAGATGCCGTTTCGATTCCGATCGTCGTGAACGGGGACATTCGCTCCTGCGCCGACGCGATTGATGCGCTGGCCGATTCCGGGGCCGATGCGGTTATGATCGGCCGCGCGGTGCAGGGGCGGCCCTGGTTGCCAGGTCAGGTGGCGCGATATCTCGCGACCGGCATGAGCATTGGAGCGCCGCCGCTCGAAGAGCAATTCCATCTCATCGATGCGCTCTATGACGAAATGCTCAGGCATCACGGCGCGGAGCTCGGCCGGCGCCATGCCCGCAAGCATCTCGGCTGGGCACTCGATTCCGCAGCCGCAACCGCCGGAGCGCCGGTGACACTACTCAAGGAACACCGAGGCCGTGTACTGACAACGGAAGAACCGGCGCGTGCGCGACGACTCCTCGCCGAGGCCTATGACGACTTCTCATCGAGGGCCGCGGCATGAGGCGGGCGCAGGCTCTGTCGGAAATCGTCAACACGCCGGCGGATGCAATGCTCCATGCTCTGCCGCATCCGGTGATTATGGTTTCGCCGGACGGAAAAATCGCCGACGCGAATGTGGCCGCCGAACAATTTTTTGATGCTTCGACATCGATGCTGCGCCGGCATATGCTGCGCGAACTGGTGCCGTTTGGATCCCCGTTGCTTGCGTTGATCGAGCAGGTGCGGCAGCGCGGGGCGGCCGTTAACGAGTACAAGGTCGACCTGGCGACGCCGCGCAATCCCGGTGAGCGTCTGGTTGATATCTACGTGGGGCCGCTGCCGGAGTATCCGGACCATGTTGTCGTGATGCTGCAGGAGCGCACCATCGCAGCGAAGATGGATCGCCAGCTGACCCATCGCGGCGCGGCGCGCTCGGTCATTGCTTTGGCGGCGATGCTCGCCCATGAAATAAAGAACCCGCTCTCCGGAATTCGGGGCGCTGCACAGCTTCTCGAGCAATCGGCGGTCGATGACGATCGACCATTGACCAAGCTGATCTGCGACGAAACCGATCGCATAGTAAAACTGGTCGACCGCATGGAGGTGTTTGCGGACGAGCGTCCGATCGATCGCGAACCGGTCAATATTCATGTGGTGCTGGATCACGTAAAGCGATTGGCTCAATCAGGCTTTGCCCGCCAGATCAAATTCACGGAAGACTATGATCCCTCGCTGCCGCCGGTTCTCGCCAATCGCGACCAGCTGATCCAGGTGTTTCTCAACCTGCTCAAGAATGCAGCGGAAGCCATCGGTGAAACTGCGGCTGACGGCGAAATCCAGCTGACCACCGCATTCCGCCCCGGCGTGCGTCTCTCGGTGCCGGGCAGCAAAACTCGCGTGTCGCTGCCTCTCGAGTTTTGCGTGAAAGACAATGGGCCCGGCGTGCCGGAAGACCTGATGCCGCACTTGTTTGATCCGTTCGTCACCACCAAGCAAAGCGGTAGCGGTCTGGGCCTCGCTCTTGTTGCGAAAATCGTGAACGATCACGGCGGAATCGTCGAATGCGAATCCCAGCCGCGGCGAACGATCTTCCGTGTGCTGATGCCCATTTACAGCGGCGACGGTGAACTCGTTGACGTCCCGTCGCCGACGAAGAAGCGGTGAGAGATTATGGCGACTGGAAGCATCCTAATTGCCGATGATGATGCCGCAATCCGCACAGTGCTTAACCAGGCCCTGTCGCGAGCGGGATATGAGGTCCGGTCGACCGGCAATGCGGCAACCCTCTGGCGCTGGGTGACCCAGGGCGACGGCGATCTGGTGATCACGGACGTCGTCATGCCCGATGAAAACGCCTTCGACCTTATCCCCCGCATCCGCAAGGCGCGGCCCGATCTGCCTATTGTCGTGATGAGCGCGCAAAACACTTTCATGACGGCAATTCGAGCTTCCGAACGCGGAGCCTACGAATATCTGCCGAAACCTTTTGATCTCAAGGAACTGATTGCAATTGTGGGCCGGGCCTTGTCGGAGCCCAAAGATTCCAAGCCGGCAAGTACCAAAACCGACGAGTTTGAGGGGATTCCGTTGGTGGGCCGCTCGCCGGCGATGCAGGAAATCTACCGCGTGCTCGCCAGGCTGATGCAGACCGATCTGACGGTGATGATCTCGGGCGAGTCAGGCACGGGCAAGGAATTGGTGGCCAGGGCTCTGCACGATTACGGCAAGCGCCGGTCGGGAGCGTTTGTCGCTATCAACATGGCGGCAATTCCACGTGACCTCATCGAATCCGAATTGTTCGGACATGAGAAGGGAGCGTTCACGGGGGCCAACACGCGCAGTGCGGGTCGCTTCGAACAGGCGGAAGGGGGCACGCTTTTTCTCGATGAAATAGGCGACATGCCCATGGAGGCGCAGACGCGGCTGCTGCGCGTGCTGCAGCAGGGCGAGTATACGACAGTAGGCGGCCGCACCCCGATCAAGAGTGATGTTCGGATCATCGCCGCGACGAATAAGGATCTTCGGGTGCTGATTCAGCAAGGTCTGTTCCGGGAGGATTTGTTTTTCAGGCTCAATGTCGTGCCCTTGCGATTGCCGCCGCTGCGCGAGCGCTTCGAAGATATTCCGGACCTGATCCGTCATTTCTTCGCGCAGGCCCAGCGCGAAGGTCTTCCACCGAAGCAGATCGACCAGTCGGCAGTCGATCGTCTCAAACGGCATCGCTGGCCAGGGAATGTTCGCGAGCTCGAGAATTTGGCTCGCCGGCTGGCGGCGCTCTATCCGCAGGAAACGATTACCGTCGCTGTGATCGAGGCTGAGCTGGCGCAACCGCCTTTCCCGATGGGCAGTGACGAACCACGAGGCGACGAAAGCCTGGGGAGTGCCGTTGAACGGCATCTCGCCGCGTATTTCTCGGGATTTGAGGACGGGTTGCCGCCGGCCGGGCTCTACCACCGCATTCTGCGGGAGATCGAATACCCGCTGCTGACGGCGGCTCTCGCGGCCACGCGCGGCAATCAAATCCGTGCCGCCGATCTGCTCGGGCTTAACCGCAATACATTGCGCAAGAAAATCCGCGACCTCGATATTCAGGTCTTTCGCGGCGGTCACTGAATACAACCCAGATTTGACGGTCGCGCAGCGTCCGTTCGATTTGGGCGATCGTTGCGGTTTTGGGCGATACAGGAGAAGGCGATTGGACTAAACTTCCCGCGGACTTAGGCCTTTGCTCGAACGGACAACAGGGCGCCGAATGCCGGGCGCTTGCGTGTAAGGGAGGCCGTCATGTTGTCGCCGCTTGAAGCCAATGCAACGGAAGCCGATCAGCGGACGAAGCCGGCAAGCTCAGACGGGACGGTAGTGACCCAGTTCCGCGAGATCCTGCTCTGGCCGGTGCAGTTGATGCCGCTGAAAGAGGGTCAGCAGATCCACAGCCATTGGGAGCTGCTCGAC
>JBKPLN010000005.1:0-7670 GCA_046731635.1 Pseudomonadota bacterium
CCCCAGTTCATCTCCGCGCGCCGCAGCGCAACGTCCGTCAGGTTGGCCAGCAGTTTGAGCGCCTTCGATCCCGCCTGCCAGCGGCCGCTCAGAACTCCGTCATCGAAGCTGACCTCACTGTCCCGAATTGCCGTGAGCAGCGGCACGATCGCGCGCTTGCGGATCTCAAGCAGCGAACGCGTCAGCTCGAGCCGGAGCCCGTGCTCCGGTCGTGCGATCGCTTCCCAATCAAGAACGGCGCTGGCCCGCGTGTCCGGTGAAATCGGATCGGGAATGTTGGCATGGCGCGCATAGGATTCTGCGAACTCCCGCTTGCGTCCGTTGCGCACGGCCTGCGCCAATTCTCCCTTGAAATCGCAGAAAAAAGGGAATGGTTCGGTCGCGCCCCATTCCTCGCCCATGAACAGAAGCGGCGGAGACGGCTGCAGCAACAGAACGGATAGCGCCGCGGCAAGCGCGTCGGGCTTGGCGAGCACCGTTAGCCGCTCGCCCAGGGCGCGATTGCCGATCTGGTCGTGGTTTTGCAAGAAATTGACGAAGGCCGCCGGCGGCAGATGCCGGCTCGGCTCGCCGCGCGGACGTCCGCCGCGGTGGCGCGACGGCTCACCCTGATAGGCAAAACCCTGCGACAGGCTGCGCACGAAATGGCGCGTGTGGCCGTAATCGCGATAGTAGCCTTGGCCTTCGCCGGTCAAAAGCACATGCCAGGCATGGTGATAGTCGTCGTTCCATTGCGCGCGATAGCGGCCGGCGGGCGACTCCTCTTCTGGCGCGAGCAGGCTTGCGCTGTTGTCGTCATTTTCAAGGACGAGGTGGATGTGCCGGCCGCTTGCGTGCGCGAATTTTCCAACCGCGCGGCTCAACTCGATGAGGACATCGGGTTCGCCGCGAGTGACGATTGCGTGCACGGCATCGAGACGCAGCCCGTCGAAACGGTACTCGCGCAACCAATGCAGCGCGTTCTCGATCGCGAAGCGGCGCACCTCCGGCACGCGGTAGTCGATGGCGCCGCCCCAAGGCGTCTGTGCATCGTTGAAAAATTGCGGCGCGATCCGGCCAAGACAGTTTCCCTCCGGCCCGAAGTGATTAAAGACGGCATCGAGAAACACCATCAGGCCGCGCGCGTGCGCGGCATCGATCAGCGCCTTGAGGTCCTCGGGCCGCCCGTAACTGGCGTCCGGTGCAAATAGCAGGACGCCGTCATAGCCCCAGTTCCAGCGGCCGGGAAAATCCGACACCGGCATCAATTCGAGCGCGGTGATGCCGGTCGCGACGAGGTGATCGAGCCGTTCCATCATCCCGCGGAATGTGCCATCGGGCGTGAACGTGCCGACATGAGCCTCGAGAAACACGGCATCTGACCAGGGTCGGCCTTTCCAGTCCCCGCACTGCCAGCGGTAAGCGTGATCGATTACCTCGCTCGGCCCGTGCACGTCTTCGGGCTGGAAATGCGAGGCGGGATCGGGAATTTCGATGTCGTCGTCGATTCTGAAGCGGTAGCGCGTGCCGGCTCCTGCTTGCGGGACTTCGAGCACGAACCACTCGCCCTCTTTTCGCATCGGCATCCTGCGGTCCAGCACGAGCTCAACCACGCGCGCAGCCGGCGCCCACAGGCGGATCGTGACGCCGCGCTCGGTGAGGAGGGGGCCGAACCGCGTCGCGTTGATGGTTTTATCGGACACGGCGATGCCCTCTAAGTGGGATGGCCGGGACAAGCCCGGCCATGACAATGCAGAGCAACATCCGTTCGTCCCCGCGAAAGCGGGGACCCAGGGCACAAATCAACCGGATCTGCTTTTCTGGATCCCCGCGTGCGCGGGGATGAACGGAGTGGGACGCTCATTGCATGCCTGCAAAGGCCAGCACCGATCGCGGCTGCGCAGCCCAATGGCCTCCGAGTTCAAGGATGGCGGAATTGGACTGGCCGTTCGCCGTGTCGACGAGGCATTGCCAGCGCGCAACCGAAGGCCATTCGGGGCCGGTGACGTCGACGGTTTCTTCTGCTCCGTTGAGCACGATAAAGAGTGGCTCGCCGCCATCGACCACGGCACCGAGGATGTAAGCGAGGAACCGCCCGTCCGGAAAATTCCAGTCCGCTTCCTGCATCTCGGTGCCCTTCGGCGTCAGCCATTTTACGTCATAGGAGCCGTCGGCTTTCTTGCCCACGAGCCAGCGATGCGGCTTGAGCTGCGGAAAGCGTTGGCGCAGCTGCGCCAGCTCGCCGATGAAATCGGTCATGTCGTCCTCGCTGCCGAGCGCGGACCAGTCGACCCAGCCGGTTTCATTGTCCTGGCAATAGGCGTTGTTGTTGCCGCCCTGGCTGTTGGCGCATTCGTCGCCGGCGAACAGGAGTGGCACGCCCTGCGCCAGCAGCAGGCACGCCAGTTGATTGCGGCGCAGCCTGCGCCGCAGCGCGATGATGTCGGGATCGTTCGTTGCGCCTTCGATGCCGCAGTTGGTGCTCAAATTATCGTCGGAGCCATCGCGGTTGTCTTCACCGTTGGCTTCATTGTGCTTGTGCTCATAGCTGACCAGATCGTTGAGCGTGAAGCCGTCGTGCACCGTGACGTGGTTGATGCTGCTGCGCGGCCCGCGGCCGTTGTGCTGGAATTGCGCGGACGAGCCGGTCATGCCGTGCGCGAGGTCGCCAATCAGGTTTCCTTCGCCGCGCCAGAAGCGTCGCACGGTCCTGCGGTAGAAATCGTTCCATTCCGACCAGCCGGTAGGGAAGGTGCCGACCTGGTAGCCGCCGAGCCCGACGTCCCACGGCTCGGCGATCAATTTGACGTTGTTGAGAACCGGGTCCTGCCGCACGGCCGCGAAGAACGGCGCGTTTGAGTCAAATCCCGGGATGCGTCCGAGCGTTGTCGCGAGATCGAAGCGGAAGCCGTCGACGTGAAACGCTTCGACCCACAGCCGCAGCGAATCCATCACCATCTGCAGCACGCGCGGATGCGCGAGCTTCAGCGCGTTGCCGGTGCCGGTGAAATTCTCGTAGTAACGCGGTTGATCGGGCGTAAGCCAGTAATAGGACGCATTGTCGATGCCGCGGTAGCACAGCGTCGGCCCGAGATGGTTGCCTTCGCAGGTGTGGTTGTAGACGACGTCGAGAATGACCTCGATGCCGGCGTCGTGCAGCGCCGCCACTGTCGAGCGGAACTCGTTGATCGCATTGCCGGCGGCATAGCGCATCTCGGGCGTGAAGAAGCTGAGCGTGTTGTAGCCCCAGTAGTTTTTCAGGCCGCGCTCGACGAGGTAGCGGTCGTCGAGAAATGCGTGAATCGGCAAAAGCTCGATCGAGGTGATGCCAAGCCGGCGCAGGTGCGCGATCATTCCCGGCTCCGACAGTCCGCGAAACGTGCCGCGCGCCGCGGCGGGAAAGTCGCGCTGGTGCGTGAGACCCTTGACGTGAGCCTCGTAGATGATCGTGTCTTCCCACGCCGTTTCGGGGCGACGCTCGCGGATCCACGTGTGGGCGACATCGACCACGACCGATTTGTACATCGCGCGCGCGTTGTCGCGCCGGTCGAACGACAGGTCGGCAAGCTTGTGGCCGGGGCGATAGCCGAAATGCGCGTCGGTCCAGGAAAAATGCCCGCCAAGGCGCTTGCTGTACGGGTCGATCAGCAGCTTGTTCGGATTGAAGCGGTGACCGGCATCCGGTGCGTAAGGGCCGTGTACCCGATAGCCGTAGAGCTGGCCGGCCGTCGCATGCGGCAGGTAGGCGTGCCACACGTCATCGCTGCGCTCCCGCATGGTGATGCGCTCGGCCTCGCGCTTGCCCTCGCGGTCGAACAGACACAGCTCCACCTTGGTGGCGTTGGCGGAAAAAAGCGCAAAGTTCGTCCCGCGCCCGTCCCAGGTGGCCCCGAGCGGATTGGGGGATCCCGCTGAAATCTTGCCGTTATTCGATCTCAGGAACGAAAAAGACGGCAGCAAGGGGTGGGACAACAATGCGAAGCTCCGGCGTCTCACG
The DNA here is from genome assembly GCA_046731635.1 of Pseudomonadota bacterium. Classification (GTDB taxonomy): domain Bacteria; phylum Pseudomonadota; class Alphaproteobacteria; order Rhizobiales; family Xanthobacteraceae; genus Pseudolabrys. The sequence continues at coordinate 3,977 of JBKPLN010000005.1, forward strand.
CGTCACAACGGTGGATACCGCCCCGGCGTTCCCGATATTGCTTCCGCCGTAGATCGCGGCATCGGAATTGAAGACCTCCCGCCATTTGCCCGCGAAGGGCACGCGCACGCGGTAGTCGCGCAGCACCTGCGGGGTGAAATTCACCACCACGAGGCAGCGCTCGCGCGCGTGATAGCCCTTTCTGAGCCACGCAAAGATGCTGTTGTTCGCATCGTCGGCAACCAGCCATTCGAAGCCGGCGGCATCGCAGTCGAGTTCGTGCAGCGCGGGCAGATCGCGGTAGAGGCGGTTGAGATCGCGCACGAGCCGCTGGATCCCGGCGTGCGAGGGCTGGTCGAGCAGATGCCATGGCAGGCTGACGTCGTGATTCCATTCGCTGTCCTGTCCGAATTCCGAGCCCATGAACATCAGCTTCTTGCCCGGGTGGCCGTACATGAAGGCGTAGTAGGCGCGCAGGTTGGCGAAGCGCTGCCATTGGTCGCCCGGCATGCGGCCCAGGATCGAGCGCTTGCCGTGCACGACCTCGTCGTGAGAGAGCGGCAGGATGAAATTTTCCGAGAATGCGTAGTGCAATCCGAACAGGATGTTGCCGTGGTGATGCCGGCGGTAGAGCGGATCCTTGGAAATGTAGTCGAGGGTGTCGTGCATCCAGCCCATGTTCCACTTGTAGCCGAAGCCGAGCCCGCCCCACTCGATCGGGCGCGAGACCATCGGCCAGGCCGTCGATTCTTCGGCCGCCGTGGTTGCTTGCGGAAATTGCCGGAAAACTTCCGTGTTCGTTCGCTGCAGAAAGGCTATGGCATCGACGTTCTCGCGCCCGCCATACTTGTTCGGAATCCAGCCGCCCTCGGGCCGGCTGTAGTCGAGATAGAGCATGGAAGCGACCGCATCGACGCGCAGCCCGTCCACCTTGTAGCGATCGAGCCAGAACAGCGCATTGGCGAGGAGGAAATTCGTCACCTCGACGCGCCCGTAATTGTAGATGAGCGTGTTCCAGTCGAGATGGCGGCCCTGCATGGGGTTTTCGTGCTCGTAGATCGCGGTGCCGTCGAAACGCGCAAGCCCGTGCGGATCGTCGGGGAAGTGGCCCGGCACCCAGTCGAGCAGCACGCCGATGCCGGCGTGGTGCAGGGAGTCGACCAGCACGGCGAAGTCCGCCGCCGTGCCGAAGCGGCTCGTTGGCGCATAGAGCCCGGTCGGCTGGTAGCCCCACGAGCCGTCGAACGGATGTTCCATCACCGGCAGCAATTCGACATGGGTGAAGCCCATCTCGTTGGCGTAGGCCGGAAGCTGCTCGGCCAGCTCGCGGTAGGTGAGCCAGTATTCGCGGTGCTGGCCTTTCTTGCGCCAGGAGCCGAGATGGACCTCGTAGATCGCCATTGGCGCGTTGAGCGAATTGATCCCCTCGCGCGCAGGCCTCGGGTGCGGCACCATCGTGGGATCGATGACGATCGAAGCGGTGGCGGGCCGCATCTCGCTGCCAAAGCCGACCGGATCGAATTTCATCAGCAGGTCGCCCGTGCGCGAGATGATCTCGTACTTGTATTTGTCGCCCGCCTGGGCGCCGGGCACGAACATCTCCCAATAGCCGTTGCCGCGCACGCGCATGGCGTGACGGCGTCCGTCCCAGAAATTGAAATCGCCGACGACGCTGACGCGGCGCGCATTGGGCGCCCACACCACGAAGCCGACCCCCCGCACGCCCTCCATTTCCATCGGGTGTGCGCCGAGCTTGTCGAAAAGCCGCAGGTGATTGCCTTCGCCGAGCAGGTAGAGATCGACGTCGGACAGGATCGGAGGAAAGCGGTAGGGGTCTTCCATCTCCACGTCGCTCTCGCCGAAACGCGCGCGCAGGCGGTAGTGCTCGGGATGGTCGACCGGTCCCACGAACAGCCCCGCCGGATCGACGCGCTCGAGCTCCCGCTCGCTGCCGTTGCTGATTGCGACAACGCGGCTGGCATCGGGCAGGAAGACGCGCACGACCGTGCGGCCATCCTCGGTATGCGGCCCGAGATAGTGAAACGGGTCGGCGTTGCGGCCGGCAATGATCTCCCGTGCGCCTGCCGACAGCTCGGTCATGGCTGCACCACCTCGCGTTCCTCGAGGATGCGCCAGGCGCCGTCGAGCGGAATGTGCGTCCAGGTCGGCCGGTTGGTCAGCTCGTATTCGATTTCGTAGAACGCCTTCTCGAGCAGGAAGATGTCGAGCAGTCGCCGCACCTGCCCGTGATCCGTCGGCCAGAATGCCGTATCGGCGAGCGACTCCCAGTACGAGTCCCAGAATGCCGCGGAGAGCCGGCCGCCCCACGAGCGGATCCGCTCCGCCAGCACCGGCCGTTCGTCGGGGCTTACGTTCGGTGCGCGTTCCACGGCCGCACTGACGGCATAGTCAATCGAGCGCAGGAACCCCGCGACGTCGCGGGCCGGCGGCGCCTTGCGCCGCCGCTGCTCGAGGCTGAGCCGCGGCTCGCCCTCGAAATCGAGAATGTAGGCGTCGTCCTTGGCGATCAGGATCTGGCCGAGATGGAAGTCGCCGTGGTGGCGGATCTTGCTGCCTTCGAAGCGCGCGTCCTTCATCGCCGCGATATAGGCGAAGATCACGTCGCGCTGCCCCATCAGCCGCCGCGCCAGCGTCAGCGTCGGCTCGGGAAGCCGGTCGGCATTGCTCTCGAGCATCTCGAACACGCGGGTGGCGCGATCGGCAAGGCCGGCGCTCCATCGTTCGCTGTCCTCGGCGGAGATCGGCTCGGGCGCGAAGGTTTCGATGTCGCAGCGGCTTGCCAGCGCGCGATGGAGCTCGGCGGTGCGTCGGCCAATCTGCAGCATGCGCTGGAGCATCGACGTCATCTCGGACGTTTCGGCGGCCGCATCCTCCGGCAGCAGGCGTTGCTCCTCGATGAGGCGGTCGAGCGATGCCCCTGTAACGCCCCAGGCATCGCCCTGGTTCTGGATGAAGTCATGCACAGTTGCGAGCGCGGTGCGGCTGTCGCCCTCGACCAGCTCCACCGTGCCCAGCAGCGCCGGCACATTCTTGAAGTGCGCGACGTCGACCAGGAAGCGGCCCATCTCGAATTCCGGATGATCGCCCGGCGTGACCCTGCGCAGGACCTTCACGACGTACGTGTTGTCGACGATGACGCTGGTGTTCGACTGCTCGCGATCGATCGGGCTGATGTTCTTGAGCTCCGGCGGCACATCGTCGACGAAGGCGGACGTCGGCCGGAATTCGACCGTCTGCGAATCGTTGCCGATCGTTTCGCCCGCCTTGACCTTGCTCAGGAGCACCGTGATGAAATCGGGCTCGGCCGTTGCATCGACCAGGGTGCCTTCGCTCGAGCCGCGGCGGACGGCGGCGAGCACGGCCGCCGGGCTCTTGTCGATGACGGTGTAGCGCGACCAGCGGATGGTCAGCGGCAGGAAGTAGCGGCTCGTGCCATGCCGGCCGGTCGATTCCACGATCACGAAGGCGATGCGGCCGTCCTTGTGCTCGACCGGCACCGCGGCCTCGACCTTGGCCGAGATCATGCGCGAATCCTTGTCGGCAAACCAGCGCCGCTCCGGCATGAAGTTTGGCAGCACCTCGGCTTCGAAGGTGCGCCGGGTCCAGCTCGAAAGCGCGTTTTCCCAGCCGTGACCGACCACCAGCGTGGTGATGTCGCGCGGCAGCACTTTTTCCGGCTCGGTCTTCGGATCGA
>JBKPLN010000006.1:0-2430 GCA_046731635.1 Pseudomonadota bacterium
GTTCTTCACATCGAGTCGACGCTTGCGGCGCCGGTGTTCGAGGCCGCCTATGACGACAAGCGAGAGACGCCGCGACGCTGGCTGCCGGGAGCGATGAAATGACGCTGCTCGCGCCTGGAATGCGTCATGGCCGGGCTTGTCCCGGCCATCCACGTCTTTATACCTCTCAAGTCGTGGATGCCCGGCACAAGGCTTGTGCTCGGGCCGGCCGAAGGCCGGACCCGAGTGCCGGGCATGACGGCTGAAAAGGCTTTGCTGTCTCGATCGTGGCATTTGGCTCTCATGACCTCTCCCGAACTCGAAAAAGATCTGCGCGCGGCGATCCGCAATATCCCGGATTATCCCAAGCCCGGCATTATCTTTCACGACATAACGACACTGCTGGGCGACGCGCGGGCTTTCCGCCGAGCGGTGGATGAGCTTGTGCAGCCCTGGGCCGGCATGAAGATCGACAAGGTCACCGGCATAGAGGCGCGCGGCTTTATTCTCGGCGGCGCGGTCGCCCACCAGGTCTCGGCCGGGTTCATCCCGATCCGGAAGAAAGGCAAACTGCCCTACAAGCGCGTCACCATCGGCTATTCGCTCGAATACGGCATCGACGAAATGGAGATGCACGAAGACGCCGTGCAAAAGGGCGAGCGGGTTATCCTTGTTGACGATCTCATCGCAACAGGCGGAACCGCGGAGGCCGCTGTAAAGCTGCTGCGGAAGCTGGGCGCCAACGTGCTCGCCGCCTGTTTTGTTATCGATCTGCCGGAGCTCGGCGGCGCGGACAAGTTGCGCAAGCTGCAGGTGCCGGTGCGCACACTGATTTCATTCGAGGGGCACTAGGCGGACCACACATTCGAGGTCGTGGATGGCTATGACGGATGGACGCACTGCGTCTCATTCGTCATGCCCGGCCCCGTGCCGGGCATCCACGTCTTCCTTCATCTCAAGACATGGATGGCCGGGACATAGGCGTGCGAAAGCACGCCGTCCTTCGGACGGCTATGCCCGGCATGACGTGTTGGCCACTAACCTAATTTCGCTTTGGCCCCCACGGGCCGCCGCCGTCGCCGAGGTTGACCGGCGGTTGGTCCGGCAAGAACGGCTTGGCTTCGGCATCAGTCTTTTCGCTGCTACCCCATGGCCCTTCGGTTGCGGGCGGTGGAAGCTGGCCCGGCTCTTGCGCCTGCTCTTGGGCCTGCTCTTGGGGTGGCGCCAGGACAAACGGGCCGGGATCATGACCCCCCGCGAATTTGACTAGGGCCTCGACGCGCGAGTCGACCGAAGGATGAGTGGCGAACAGATCCGCAAAGCCCTCGCGCGGGTTGTCGACGCACATTTCCATCACCGCCGAGTTGGCAGCGGCAAGTTCGCCGCGGCCTTCGATCTTGCGTAATGCCGATATCATGGCGTCGGGATTTTTGGTGAGCTCAACCGAGCCCGCGTCGGCAAGATATTCACGTTTCCGCGACAACGCGAAGCGAATGACGATCGACAGCGCCCAGGCAACAGCGATCAGTAAGAAGGCGATAATGATTGCCAGCCCGGCGCCGCCTCGACGGTCGCCGTCGCCGCCACCGCGTCGGAATCCGCCATAGTAAGCGTTCTGGAAAAACAGCCTGAAGACCATCTCCCCGAAGAAGGAAATTACGCCCGCGATCACAACCGCGATCACCAGCATGCGCACGTCGCCATTGCGGATATGCGTCAGCTCGTGACCCAGCACGGCTTCGAGCTCGGCGTCATCGAGCGCATTCATCAGTCCGCGCGTCACCGTGATCGAATATTGCTTTTCATTGAGCCCGGTGGCGAAAGCGTTGAGCGCGTCGTCGTCGGCAATCTTGAGCTTCGGCATGGTGATGCCGCGGGAGATGCAGAGATTTTCCAGCAGATTGTAGAGCCGAGGCTCCTCCGCGCGCGTCACCTCGTGACCGCCGGTGATGGAGTCGATCATCGACTGGTGGAATTTGTACGCGATCAGGATCCAGACGATGGCCCCTGCCGTCGCGAAGGGAAATGCCGTGATCAGATCGTAAAGCGCGGCCCGCACCAGATAGTCGAGCGGCGCATTGACCGTCAGGGCCTCAGCCAGCAGCGCTCCGGCGAACACCATCACATAGACCAGGAAGAACAGCCCGCTCAGCAGCGCCACCGACCGGCGCCTGTTCAACTGGATGTGCGAGTAAAGTCCGTAAGCGGCCATTGTCCTGCTCGGTCGTTCGCTCGTCATGCCCGGCCTTGTGCCGGGCATCCACGTCTTCAGTCTGGCAAGGGGGAAGACGTGGATGGCCGGGACAAGCCCGGCCATGACAGATGTGAGTGGCAGACCTAAAACTTCACGCTCGGAGCCTGCTCGAGCTGGGCGCGCCCCTCACCAAGATCGAAGAAGGTGCGGGGCAAGAAGCCGAACATTGTGGCGAACAGCGACGCGGGGAATTGCTG
>JBKPLN010000007.1:0-1702 GCA_046731635.1 Pseudomonadota bacterium
GTGATGGTGTTAATGAACGTGGTCTACGGCCTGTCGGCTTGGTCTGCCGGCGCATTGTCCGACGGAATCGGTCGTTACGGCGTCCTAAGCGTCGGGTTTGTCCTGCTGATGCTCGCCGATCTCGTGCTGGCTTTAGGCAACAGCGTGTTCGCGATCATGGTCGGCGTGGCGCTCTGGGGGCTGCACATGGGACTGACCCAGGGACTCCTGGCGGCGCTGGTTGCCGACACCGCCCCGGCGGAGCTGCGCGGCACTGCCTTCGGCATGTTCAATCTTGTGAGCGGTGTCGCTTTGCTGGCCGCAAGCATTCTCGCCGGGGCGCTATGGGATCAGGTTGGACCAAGCGGCACATTTTTCGCTGGCGCGTTGATCACCGCCATTGCTCTTGCAAGCCTTTCGCTGGCGCGGAAGCGTGTTTTTTGAGTGTAACGGAATTCGTTCGCCCGGCCAGAGAAGCCCGGCGACAACGATGTTCTACACCACCAGAGTCAGTTTCTTCGCGGCGCGCGTAACGCCCGTATAAAGCCAGCGCCCGCCACTATCCGGAAAGGCGAATGACTCATCAAACAACACAACGTCGTCCCATTGCGATCCTTGCGCCTTGTGCACTGTCAACACGTAGCCGTAGTCAAACTCGTCGTAGGGCTTTCGCCGCGGCCAGTCGACCTGCTCGATTCCACCGGAAAAACATTCCGGGCGCACAGAGACCTTAATGCCACGCGTGGCCGTCTCATCATCGGGCAAGAGTCGCATCGTCAGAATGCCGGCCTTTGCGCTTCCCTTGCGCCCGCTGCGCTCCGTGACTGTCCACAGTCCGCCGTTGAACAAGCCTTTCTTGCGGTTGTTGCGCAAACAGACCAGCTTGTCGCCGGCCGAGGGCATTTCGTCTGTAAAGCCGCGTCGTTCGCGCATACGGGCGTTATATGCGCGCCGCGTGACATTGCGTCCAACCAGCACCTGATCGGCTTCGAGTACGCGCTCCGGATCGAGATCGTTCTTGCGCAGTATTTCTGTCTCGCCGTAGCGGCCCGGCTCGATGTATTCACCGGCCCGGATCTCCATCGAGAGCCGAACGATTGGATCGTCCTGGGCCTGCCGGTGCACCTCGGTGAGCATTGCATCGGGTTCGGCCTCGGTGAAAAAACCGCCGCCCTGGATCGGCGGCAGTTGCGCGGGATCGCCCAGCACCAGCACGGGCACGCCAAATGAAAGGAGATCGCGTCCAAGCTCCGCATCGACCATCGAGCACTCGTCTATGATGATCAGCTCGGCTTTTGACGCGGGCGCCTCATCCCACAAGTCGAAGCTCGGTATCTCCTCTCCGCTTTCGCGCGCCCTGTAGATCAGGCTGTGAATGGTGGAGGCGCCGCGGCAGCCTTTGCCGCGCATGACCGAAGCGGCTTTGCCGGTGAAGGCCGCGAACTTCACCTCGCCATCCGCAGCATCGGCAATGTGTCTGGCAAGGGTGGTCTTCCCGGTGCCCGCATAACCGAACAAGCGAAAGACCTGCGGCGTGCCGTTTGTCCGGGGCTTTGCTCCGAGCCAGTCGCCCACGGCTTTGAGCGCTTTTTCCTGCTGCGGCGTGAACTGCGTCATCGTTGGCTACCAATAATGCAGCGCGCGGGCGGCGAAAAGAACAAAATAAGAACCGGCGAGGAATGTTATGTAAGAACATATTCCTACAAGGCGAGGCGCTGTGACC
>JBKPLN010000008.1:0-5010 GCA_046731635.1 Pseudomonadota bacterium
GGCTTGTACTGCGAAGGATTTTTACGCCTCGCTTACAACACATGGCACCTCCGAACCGTTTCTCGACCGCATGTACGATTTCACTGCTCTGAATGACGTCATCGGAACACCGGAGATGATCAGCCTCGGCAAACAATATGAGTCCGTGCGGATAAACACGAGGAAAGGCCGCAGCACGTGAAATTGGCTGACAAGTTCAATCTGTCCGCTGCTGTCGCGATTCTTTTGCTGCTGGTGCCGCATGCACCGCGGGCCGACGAATTTCCAACGCATCCGCTCAAGCTGTTGGTCGGCGCTCCGGCGGGCGGCACGACCGATACAATTGCGCGCGCAATCGCGGAGCCAATGGCGGCCGCACTGAAGCAGCCGGTTCTGGTTGAAAGCCGGCCCGGAGCCGGCGGCAATCTGGCCGCTGCTGCCGTCGCGAGGTCAGCACCCGATGGATACACGCTGCTGGTGAGCTTCAGCAGTCACACGATCAACGCGACGCTTTATCCAACGCTGCCTTACGATCCCGTCGCCGATTTCACGCCGATCACGATGGTGGCCAGAGTGCCGAGCCTGCTCGTGGGACGTGCCGATCTGCCTGCCAAGGATCTCAAGGCGTTGATCGAACTGGCGCGCACCAAACCGCACACCCTGACCATCGGAATCGGTGGCATCGGTTCGTCGCTCCATCTCGCAGGCGAGAAGTTCAAGCAAATGGCCGGCGTGGATCTCCTCAATGTCCCATACAAAGGGACCGCACCGGCGCTGACCGACCTGCTGGGCGGGCAGATCGACCTGATGTTCATCAGCCTGGTGACGGGCGCCGAGCAGGTTCGCGCGGGTAAACTGCGTGCCTATGGCGTGACGAGCGAGACAAGGCAGTCGTTGTTTCCGGATCTGCCGGCGATCGGAGAGACCGTGCCGGGGTTTGAGTCCGTCGCATGGTTCGGCAAGTTCGCGCCAGCCAAACTCCCCGATCCGATCACCGAAAAACTCAACGCTGTCGTCGTCGCTGCGCTTGCAGAACCGAAACTGCGCGATCAATTGAGGACCGAAGGCGCCACGGGCGTGGGCAACAGTCCCAAGGAATTCGCAGCATTTGTGCGCGAAGACATCGAGCGATGGGCTCCGCTCGTCAGGTCATCCGGGGCAACGCCAAATTAGGGACTAGGGTAGGGAATGCCTCGTATGGACAAGCCTTTCGATACAGTGATCAAGAACGCCCGGGTGGTTCGGCCGAACAAGACATCGGTCGATTGTCTCGATATTGCGATCCAGAACGGAAAGATCGCGCGGCTCGGACCCGAGATTCAGGCCGAGCAGGCCAAGCAAGTCTTTGATGCCAGGAATCGTCTCGCGTTTCCGGGGTGCGTCGATGCTCATATGCACATCGGAATATACGCTCCACTGGCCCAGGATGCGGTTTCCGAGAGCAAGGCTGCGGCAATGGGAGGGGTTACCTCGAGCCTCAACTATCTGCGCACCGGACACTACTACCTCAATCGCGGCGGCCCCTATCGTGAGTTCATGCCCGAAGTGTTCAGGCAGGCCGATGGACGCTTCTGGGTCGACTACGGCTTTCATATCGCGCCGATTGAATCCGGCCACATCGACGAGATGGAGTATCTCATAACGGAACACGGGGTCACCTCGTTCAAGATTTTCATGTTTTACGGTGGCTACGGACTGCATGGACGCTCGTCGCAGCAGAATGAATTTCTGATGATCGGACCGGACGAGCGCTACGACATCGCGCATTTCGAATTCATCATGCGCGCCGCGCAGCGCCTGATGGACAAGTTCCCTGGGCAGGCTGCGCACATCAGCGTCAGCCTGCATTGCGAACTCGCAGAAATCCTCAATGCATACACAAAAATCGTGGAACGAGAGGGCAAGCTGACCGGCTTGCGTGCCTACAGCGCTGCGCGGCCGCCGCACTCAGAAGGGCTTGCCATCTGGATCGCCTCCTATCTGGCGAATGAGACCAATTGCCTGAACATCAACCTGTTGCACCTGAGTTCACGCAAGGCTGTCGATGCTGCGTGGACCATGCAGCAGGTGTTTCCGCACATTGCGTTCCGCCGCGAGGTAACGGTCGGCCATCTTCTGCTTGATACCGACTGCAAATGCGCGGTGCATGCCAAGGTCAATCCACCCATCCGCCCGCGCGAGGATGTCGAAGCCCTGTGGCAGGCGGTGCTTGACCGCAAGATCGACTGGATTGTGAGCGATCATGCCTGCTGCTCGGCCGAGCAGAAGTGGTCCAAAGACGACCCGACAAATTACTGGCTTGCCAAGTCGGGATTCGGCGGCACCGAGTATCTCCTTTCAGGCGTTCTGAGCGAGGGCAGCAAGCGCGGCATGTCGTACAATCACATGGCCGAGCTCCTGAGCTGGAAGCCGGCGCAACGCTTCGGCCTTCCCACCAAAGGGGATATCGCCCCCGGCTACGATGCTGACATCGTGATCGTCGATCCACATGAAAGCTTCGTGGTGCGCGCAGCCGAATCCGAATCCGAGCAGGGTTACTCGCCGTTCGAAGGCATCGAGCTCAGCGGCCGGGTGAAGAGCACTTTCTTGCGCGGCGCTCTCATCTACGACAACGGAAACGTCGTCGGTCCGGCGCAGGGCAAATATCTGCGAAGATCGGAAGTCGTTCCGACGCGATAAATTCGAATGTCGTTTGCGGATTCACCCCAAAATATTTGGCAGCCAGGTCGCAATTGCCGGGAATGAAATAATAATGAGCAGGAGGGCGATGCTCATTGCGATATAGGGCACAACCGCCCGGAATATGTGTGCCATCGTGACCTGCGGCGGCGCGACGCCCTTCATTGTCATCAACAACAGGCCGTGCGGCGGTAGCAGCAGACCGAGCTGCATGCAGATCAAATAAAGCACACCGAACCAGATCAGATCGATCTCAAGGCGCTGAACGATCGGCATGAACACCGGCAACGTGATCAGCATCATGCTGACCTGGTCCACGAAAATTCCCAGAAAAATCAACAACAGCATCATCCCAACGAGAATGGCCAAGGTGGAAAGTCCCTGGCCGAGAATCGCGTTGACGATGCCTTGGGTGGCTCCAGAAAAACTGAGGATCTGCGAGAAGGTAATCGCTCCCAGGATGATAAACAAAATCATTCCTGAAATTGCGACCGTGCCACGCAGTGCGCGCACCAGGTTTTCGAAGGTGAGGGCGCGATAGACGGCAGCCAGCGCCATGGTGGCAAGGGCCCCCAATGCGGCCGATTCGGTTGGCGTTGCAATCCCGGCCGACATCGCGCCGATGACAACAACGAAAATCGAGGCCAAGGGCACCACATAGAGAAAGAGAAGTTCGTATCTGGCCCACCCGGTTTTGCTTTCGATGGGCGTTGCCGGAGCGAGGTCCGGTCGTGTAAGCACGCGAACGACAATATAGCCGACAAAAGCAACACTCAGGATCAGGCCGGGCACGACCCCGCCGATCAACAGCTTGGAGATTGAAATGCCCGAAAGACTTCCGAGGAGAACGGTCAGCGCGGAGGGGGGGATGAGCATATCGACGGCGCCGATCGCCATGATCGGTCCGGTCGCCAGAACCGGATTGTAGCCACGCGAAAGCATCACCGGCAGCATCAACGAACCCAGCATTGCTGTTGTCGCAATGGTCGACCCTGATATCGCGGAGAAGATCGTTCCTGCGACCACCGCGACCACGGCGAGCCGCCCGGGCACCTGGCGGATCAGACGTTCGACGCCGTCGATGACTTTCAGCGCAAGCCCGGTGTGGAAAAGTACCTCGCCCATCAGAATGAATAGTGGGATGGGTGTGAGCGAGAAATTGATCGCGGCCGCGACGCTGTTGCGTGCAACCTGGTGCAAGCCGGCTTCACCGCCCAGAAACAGAAACGCGCCGATAAGATTGATCGCAATGAACGAAATGGCGACCGGCATTCCTGCAAACAACAGGACGGTCGAGCCTCCAAGAAGCAGCAGCGAGGCCATCTGCCAGGACATGCTCACAACCGTCTCCTACGCGATGACTTCAAGCCGCCGAAACAGCATCGTCCCGCAAGCCTATTTCGGCCGTGGATAGCCGGTACATGCGGAAAACAAACTCGATAGCGAGGAGTGCGAACCCGATCGGGAGCGGCGCAAGTGTCCACCACTCGGGCGTGACCAACGTTTTGATATTGATCGACCCAGCTTTGTAGCTTGCCGCCGTGATGAGATACCCGTACCAGACGAAATAAAGGCAGCACAGAAGACCGACGATATCGCCAAGCCATTCCAGAGCCCAGGCAACCCGAACGGGCAGCGTGCGGAGAATGATGTCGACGCGAATGTGCTGGCCTTGACGGAGAAGCCACGGCGCAACCAGCAAGGTCATCAGATAGAGGATGTCCTCCGAGATTTCATTGCTTATTGCAACGCCGCCGCCACCGATGTTGCGAGACACGACATCGGCGCCGATCATCACCGTCATGAGCAGCAACAGGAGACACGCCGCAAAGACGAGCGCATCAAGCAGGCGCCCATACCATTCGGATAAGTGCGCCATGCTCGCTTTCATCGGGCCAACGTGGACTGGCCGTTATTTCTTGGAGAAATATTCCCTGAGTTTTGGGCCGTGTTCGGGACTTTGCTTGATGATGCCTTCCCAGCCAGCCTGGTAGGCTTTCGCGCGAAAGGCTTCGGCTGAGGCGCCATCGAATTTGATGGTCTGGATGCCGGCGTCGGCCTGCCGCTTGGTGTCTTTTGCGTTCTCCGCCTCGAATTCAGCGAACGCCGCCGCTTCCCCGGCCGCGGCAGCTTTACGCAACACGGCCTTCTGCGCATCGGACAGCTTGTCCCAGGTGGTCTTGTTGACGAGCACCGATACCTCGGCGGTGTAGAAGCCCGGATCGACGCGATATTTCGTCTTCTCGTGCCAGCCAAGATCGAAAATCCCGGTGATCGGCCAGCCATAACCGTCGACGACGCCGCGTTCGAGCGATGTATAGACCTCGCCCGGCGGTGTCTGCACCACCGTGG
>JBKPLN010000009.1:0-2071 GCA_046731635.1 Pseudomonadota bacterium
CCCGGCTCATCAACTGCCAGGCCTACTGGTCCATCCTTTTGCTGCTGTCGCCCTGAAATCCGAAAAACAATTAGCGACAATTTTAATTAGTTTGCCACCTAAGCGCTGATTGTTGTGGCAAAACGAACCCAATTTGCGGCCGCCGAACGTATTGGGCAATGGTAATCGCTGGGAATTGAATGAATGAATCAACAGGCATTAGCGAGCCGTGGCGGAGATGTCGCTTTAGAGTCATCCCCGGCGATTAGTGGACATCACGGTGTAGCACGGGACCGAGGGCGACAATGCGCGAAGTCATTCTGAGTTACTGGAATTCGTTTTTTACCGATCTCATTAGGCCCTACCGCGACGATATCACAGCGATTTCTACGCTCATTGTTGCTATCTTTGCCGTAGTTCTTGCTCGCGTTGCTTGGAAGCAGAGTAGGGATGCCAGAATTCTACAACGCGCTTATCTGGACGTGAGGTTCGGTGGAGTACGCGGTATCCCCACAGGCGAACTGGTGGGCCGTGTCGATTTCAAGAATGTTGGGCACTTACCGGCACAAAAATTGCGTTGGCTCGTCAGGCTCGATAGTGGTGGCTTACGCTGGCGGCCACCAAAAATTAAGAACAAAGACTTGATGGGCGAGAGTGTTATTCCGAGAGGCGCAGAGTGGCCAAGAGTAAGCAATGCTATTCATGACCCCGGAGACGCAGGGGGTGTGTATCTGTATGTGTGGGGGCGTGCGGCTTATGCGGACGGATTTAGATGGCGTAAGAGGCGAGTTGATTTCTGCCACCGCTATCCGTGGAAAATGAGAGAAACTGCAACCGGAGGGGGAGTAGGCATAAGCCCAGAACACGCCCTCTATCACGAATACGGGAACAGCGCGACGTAGGTTTTCGCATTCTAATGTGGTGCACAGACCGATGTTATTCGTCCGCGCAGGCCTTAGCGGACATTCCAATCATGCTAACGAACTGTAAAGCGGATTGACTGCCGCAATGTCCTTTTTTGACCCAAAGCGGACATCAGGTCCGGCACGTGGTGAAATTGGACGCAAACCGTTCGCGTCAAAAAATAAGCCCGGCTCGCCGGGAGCCGGGCCAAGTTAGTATGGGAGGAACGTTAGCAGCCGATCATTATTACCTCTGAGTCGCAAGAAACTCTCGTACGTATTCCACTATCAGAGACATTGTGCCTGCGACGGCTCGGATCACTCTCGATCCTCATCAGGACGCCAGATGAGGCGCAATTGCCCACCATTGTCTCCCTTCCATGCGAACATTTCTCTGTCGCACAAGACGCACTTAGCGGGCCGCGTTTGCCCGGAGGGACCTTTAGTTTCGATCACCTCGTAGATCGCGCCGCAGACGCACGTAGCTCTGAGGTTGGCCATGGGCGCAAATATGCGCCCGTTCGGCATGCGCAGCTAGCAGCTCGTATGCCTGTCACGCCGCCCGTTTCGCTTTCGTCAGCAAGCGGGCGAGGACTTTTTTTTCTTCTCTGTTCGCCTCTGCCATGCTTTCAAAAAAGACTGGGGAGCGTTCTACCGGCCCCAAACGACAGGCACAATAGATCTCCCATCGCCGTGGCTTAGGCGGGTTCCCTCGCAACTTCACGACGACCGAATAGTCGGCTGGGTCAAATTCTTCGCGCATGCATTATTAAACGGCGATGGTCGTCTTAAGTTTCAAAGGTCGCCTAGCCTCATGACCTATGGCGCGTGATCCTCGATCGAGCCATCAAATACGCCTTTATGTGACACCCATCACAGCGGGGAGGCGGGTGCCTTCCTAGATTGACAACAGAACGCCTATGATTGGGGGCATCCCATGTCGATCACTTTCATAAACCGAACCAGCCGGGTCGCTATCGCAGGCCGCGTCGCAGAATGGCGTCGCCCCCAACGAGTGGAACGAGTTGACGATGCTAGGCGATTACCACCTGCCCTTTGGCAAGGCCGAAGCCCGGGCAGAAGCCACGAAGTGGCTCTGTCAGGTCTAATCACCAAACGCAGAGCGAAGGGAGTCAATTCCCGCTCGAATGCAGGCGTCCATGCTTGACCGACCTTCCGATGATGAAGTC
>JBKPLN010000010.1:0-6366 GCA_046731635.1 Pseudomonadota bacterium
GTGTATCACCTGTTGGGCATTGAACGCGATCTCTTTGTGCCGATCTTCGCCATCGGCCGCGTGCCGGGTTGGGCGGTGCAAGTGCTCGAGCAGCTCGAGAACAATATCCTGCTGCGTCCGCTCACTTTGTATAACGGTCCGGACGCTCGCGCTTATGTACCGATCGACCAACGCAGCTGAATTGATGATCGCCCTGTACTGACCGCGGTACCGAATTCCCGAAATGCAGGATGCAGCGGCTCGATTTGCCGTTGCGGGCGTAAAGCCTTCTGTTATCGTAGTGAGAACAGCAGTCTCGAATAATGAGACTTCGTTCGGGCGGTTTGCCGGGTGACCAGCCAGCGATCAAAAACTGACGAACATCCCGCAGGGCAATGGCCGCAGGCTGAATGAAACAAGCAAGCGGCCGATGGCAGGGAGGATAAGTCCATGCATTTGACCACGCGAAGCTTCGCGACATTTGTGGCGTTGACACTCTGCATCGCGCTGTTCGGCGGACGGGCCGTTGCAGCTGGATATCCCGAGCGGCCGATCGAATTGATCGTTCCTTGGGGCCCGGGTGGAGGGGCGGACCAGCTCGCGCGACTTGTCAGCAAGCTGATGGAGCCAATGCTCGGTCAGGGCATACCGGTTGTAAACGTCCCCGGCGGTACCGGCGCAACCGGCATGGCGAAGCTTTTGGCGGCGCCAGCCGACGGCTACTCGATGGCAATCTACATCGCGGACAGTCACGCGTTGCTGGCCGGAAAGAGCCCGCGGTGGACAATGAAGGAAATCACGCCGGTGGCAGTCATGATCAAAGGGCCATCCTTTATTTTCGTTAAGGAGGACAGCGAATTCAAAACCTGGGCTGACTTCGAAAAGGCAGCCAAAGGGAATCCCGGCAAGTTGAAAGTAGCGACGCTCGGCTTTGGCAGTGTTGACGATTTCTCGCTGACGGTGCTTGACCGCGCCGGCGTCAAGTTGGTTCAGGTGCCATTTTCAAAGCCAAGCGAGCGGTATGTTTCGATCCTCGGCGGCCATGCCGATGCGCTTTATGAGCAGGCCGGCGACGTCGCCCAATTTCTGAACGGAAAGCAGATGCGCCCGATCTTGTTGTTTGGTGAAAAACGCCTGCCGGCCTTCAAGGATGTGCCGTCTTCCTTTGAACTTGGCTACAAGGTCGCACTGCCGCAGTTTCGTTCGATTGTCGTGCGTGCCGGCACTCCGCCGGATATCGTGAAGAAATTGTCGGATGCGCTCGCCAAGGTTTACGAGTCGCCGGAATACAAGAAATTCCTCGAGGAACAGTACGCTGACCCGAACAGCTTCGAGGATGCATCGAAAGCTCCTGCTTTCGTAAATGAACAGCTGAACGACATGAAGAAGACGATTGCCACGAACTGACGTGGCGCGCCGGCATAGTCATGGACAAGGCGCTGCTTCGCTCGATCGCACCCTACGCGGTGGGCCTCGCCGTTGCCGTCACGCTGTACATTTATGCCGGAACGATCATGTATTCCCCGAGACCTGGTCATCTCGGGCCCGAGACCTGGCCGCGCCTCGCCATTCTGCTGATGGGCGCCTCCTGCGTATTCGAAATCTCCAGACGGCTTATTGCCGGCAATCAGGATGCGACTGGCTTTCTGGAGGCGTTCGACCGCGAGCCGCAAGCTGAGGATAAGCCGCCGATCTATCCGCGCCTGTTGATCGGCGGCATCGTACTGATGGCGATCTACGCGGTGTTGGTGCCGGTGCTCGGCTTCATTCTCGGCACATTCCTGTTTCTTGCAGCATTCATGTACGTGGGCGGCTATCGCGCGCATTGGGCGATCTGGGGCGCCAGTGCATTGGTGACGATCTTCTGCGGCGTCTTGTTTCTGCGTATCGCCTACGTTTCGCTGCCGCGCGGCATTCCTCCGTTTGACCGCGTAACCGATATCTTCTTTGCAATTCCGAGCCTGTGGTGAGCGCATGATCGACATCCTCACCCAGCTCGCCCACGGTTTCGTCAACTGTCTTACGCCGCTCAACATGGCGATGCTTTTCATCGGTATCGTCATCGGCTTGCTCATCGGCGTTTTGCCCGGACTGACGCTGGTCATGGGCGTCGCCCTGGCTCTGCCATTCACCTACAAGATGGACGTTACCGCCTCGATCATCCTGCTGACTGCGATGTACGTCTCTGGCACCTATGGGGGAGCCTTTACCGCAATCCTGTTTCGTATTCCCGGCGAACCGATCGACGTGCCCATGCTGTGGGACGGCTACACGATGGGGCGCAAAGGCAAGCCGGCCAAGGCCCTGGGCTGGACCCTCGTTGCTGCGCTGGGCGGCGGTCTCCTGTCCGCCGTGGTCATGGTTGCCCTGACGCAGCCGCTGGCAAAATTTGCGCTTCGGTTCTCGTCGCCCGAATATTTCGTGATTGTCATGTTCGGTTTGCTCAGCGTGGTGGCGATCGGCAAAGGATCGCTCGCCAATGCCTTTATCAGCATGAGCGTCGGCATTCTGATTTCGACCGTTGGCACCGACCCGATCTATGGCGCCTATCGCTTCACTTTTGGTTCGCCAATTCTCGCCGACGGGATCGAGTTTCTCGTGGTCATGGTGGGCGCTTACGGCGTCGGCGAGGTGCTCACCCGCCTGGAGACCGGATTTGCCACCAAACCGCTGGACAAGATTTCGAACGCACGCACGGAGCTGCCAACGCTCAAAGAACTCAACGATATCAAAGGGATGTTCTTTCGGTCGTCCGTGGTTGGCGATCTCATCGGCTTGCTGCCCGGAGCCGGCGCCACCATTGCATCATTCGTCAGCTACGGCATCGAGGCGCGTTTCGGCAAGCGCAAGAAACAGATGGGGACCGGCGTTGCCGAGGGCATCGTGGCGCCGCAGGCAGCCGCGACCGCCTCGGTCGGCGGCGCGATGGTTCATCTGCTCGCTCTCGGCATTCCTGGCAGCGGCGCGACCGCAGTCATTCTCGGCGCCTTCATGCTCCATGGCATTCAGCCAGGCCCACAAGTGCTCGTGAGCTCGGCACCTCTCGTCTACACCGTGTTCGCCTCGCTGTTCATCGGCCTCGCACTGATGTGCGCGATCGGCTATTTCGCTATCCGGCCGCTGGTGAAGATTCTCGATTTCCCCGAAGCGGTGGTTTCGGCCTACGTGCTGATTCTTTGCTTCATCGGCGCTCTGTCGATCCGCAACAACATCACGGATCTCTGGCTGATCATCGGCTTTGGCATTCTTGGCTACGGTTTCGAACGGCTGAAATTCCCGGTTGCGCCGCTCGTGCTCGGCGTAATTCTCGGTCCGATCGCCGAAGAAGCGTTCATGAACACGATGATCAGTTTTTCCAACGACTGGACCGTGTTTTTCACACGGCCAATCTCCGGAACCATCGTCACATTGACGGTCGTCGTTCTGTTGCTGCCGTTCATACAGCGTTTACTCAGGAGCCGTCTGGCGACGGTTTTGAATCGAGGTTAGTGAGCCATGCGTACCAATCTTGGATTTGACCAAAGGACCTCGGGCATTGCGCCTGCCGGTCAAAGACGGAAAGGTGCGGACTTCAATCCGCATAACCCGCTCAAACTGGCGAAAGAGCGGGAGCACAAACTCGGCGTTACCGCCCGGTCCTTCGCCATTCTTGAGCACGTCGCGGGTTCGCGCGCACCGGTGGACGTTCTCGACATCATCGCCTCACTTAAACTGCCCAAGGCAACGGCCTATCGGCTGGTCGACTGGTTCGTCACGCAAGGCTATCTCTCGCGCGAACCGGCGCGGCGCAGGCTGATCATTGGGCCGAAGCTCACCAATCTTGCCTTTGGCGCGTTGTCATCATCGATGCGTCACGACACGCCGCACGTCGTTCTCCAGCGGCTCGTGCATACGCTCAATGAGACATGCAACATCGGCACCCTGCTCAATGGCGAGGTTGTATATCTGGACCGTGTCGAGGCGGAGCATTGGCCGCTGCGATTGCATTACACGGTAGGTTCGCGCGTGCCGCTGCACTGCAGCGCCATCGGAAAATTGTTTCTGGCGCTCGCCGCATCGCCACGTCGCCGCCGCTTGCTGCAGAGCATGGAGCTGCGTCGGTTCACCGACAGCACCATTACGGACAGTGCGCGACTCGAGACAGAGCTGCGGCAGATTCGGAAGGAACAGGTTTCTTTCGATCGCGAGGAGTATCTCGTCGGAGTCGTATGCATGGCCGTGCCCGTGATCGGCAAGAACGGCGAGATGCTTGCGGCGCTTGCTATTCAGGCTCCGCAAGCGCGTATGAATGTGCAAACTGCACGCCGACATCTACCGGCGCTTCGGCACGCCGCTGCCGAACTCGCCGAAATCTTCCAAAACAGGGCCTGAGCCAGACTCGGATTGAATGAGGATGTAACCATGAAGATGACGACGGAAGAGGCCTTCGTGAAGGTCTTGCAAATGCACGGCATCGAGCATGCCTTCGGAATCATCGGGTCGGCGTTCATGCCGATTTCCGATCTGTTCCCCAAGGCGGGAATCACGTTCTGGGACGTTGCGCATGAGACCAACGGCGGACTGATCTGCGACGGCTATACCCGATCAACCGGAAAAATAGCGATGGCGATCGCGCAGAACGGTCCGGGCATCACGAACTTCGTCACGGCCATCAAAACCGCCTATTGGAATCACACGCCAATGCTGTTGGTCACGCCGCAAGCGGCAAACAAGACGATCGGACAAGGTGGCTTCCAGGAAGTTGAGCAGATGGCGCTGTTTCGCGACATGGTCTGCTACCAGGAAGAGGTGCGCGATCCCTCGCGCGTCGCGGAAGTTCTCAATCGCGTCATAACGAAAGCGAAGCGTCTGTCGGCACCGGCGCAGATCAATATCCCGCGCGACTACTGGACCCAGGTTATCGACATCGGCCTGCCGGCAATCGTCGAATTCGAGCGTCCAGCCGGCGGCGCCCAGGCCGTCACCGAGGCCGCAAAGCTGTTATCCGCGGCCAAGTTTCCGGTCATTCTGTCGGGCGCGGGCGTCGTGCTGGGCCACGCGATCTCCGAGTGCGCTGCACTCGCCGAAAAGCTCGATGCGCCGGTATGCAACAACTACCAGCACAATGACAGTTTTCCTGGCAGTCATCGGCTTGCAGTCGGTCCGCTCGGCTATAACGGCTCCAAAGCCGCAATGGAGCTGGTGGCAAAAGCCGACGTGGTGCTCGCGCTTGGCACGCGTCTCAATCCGTTTTCGACCCTTCCTGGCTATGGCATCGACTACTGGCCGAAGACCGCCAAAATCATCCAGGTCGATATCAACGCAGATCGGATCGGCCTGACCAAGCCCGTTACCGTCGGCATTTGCGGAGACGCCAAGCTCGTTGCCAAGAGCATTCTGGCCCAACTTGCGCCTTCCGCCGGCGACGCCGGTCGCGAGGAGCGCAAGGCATTAATCCACACGACAAAATCGCGCTGGCTTCAGACTCTCTCCAGCATGGATCATGAGGAAGACGATCCAGGCACAACGTGGAATGCAGATGCGCGCAAGCGCGATGCCGACCGCATGTCGCCACGGCAGGCTTGGCGCGCGATCCAGGCCGGACTCCCGAAGGACGCCATCATCTCAAGCGACATCGGAAACAATTGCGCGATTGGAAACGCCTATCCGACCTTCGACAGCGGTCGCAAGTATCTGGCGCCTGGATTGTTCGGCCCTTGCGGCTATGGCTTCCCCTCAATCATCGGCGCCAAGATCGGTAACCCGGACACGCCCTGCGTCGGCTTTGCCGGCGACGGCGCGTTCGGCATCTCGATGAGTGAGATGAGCTCGATTGGTCGCGAAGAGTGGCCGGGCATCACTATGGTGATATTCCGCAACTACCAATGGGGCGCCGAGAAACGCAACTCGATTCTCTGGTTCGACAATAATTTTGTCGGCACCGAGCTCGATCCGCATCTCAGCTATGCAAAGGTAGCGGAAGCCTGCGGCCTCAAGGGCGTAGTAGTGAAGACGCAGGCCGAGCTGACCGAGGCGCTTCGGCAGTCCTGCGAGGCGCAGAAGAAGCGCGTCACGACTTTCATCGAGGTGATCCTGAATCAGGAGCTTGGCGAACCGTTCCGCCGAGACGCGATGAAGAAACCGGTGGTCGTGGCCGGCATCAAGCGCGAGGATATGCGCGCGCAGGTCGCCTGAGCGGGCGATCCGAAATGTTGCGAAGATCGTGCGCAGCAAAATGTGGAGGCTGAGCAAATGACGGTCGCAGTGAAACCGGCGGCCGATCCGAAGGCGATGGCTGTGGTCGACGAGCTGGTGCGGCGCGGCCGCGCGGCGATGGCGATCTTCGCCGATGCCGACCAGGCTCGTGTTGACGAGGCGGTGACCGCGCTCGCCTGGTCGCTCTATAAT
>JBKPLN010000011.1:0-1194 GCA_046731635.1 Pseudomonadota bacterium
GCCGAAATGAAACGTTCGATGGAGGCCACCATCCACCATTTCAAGCTCTACAGCGAGGGACATCACGTACCGGCTGGCGAGGTCTATGCCGCGGTCGAGGCGCCCAAGGGCGAGTTCGGCGTCTACTTGATCGCGGACGGCACCAACCGGCCCTACAAGTGCAAGATCCGCGCGCCGTCATTCGCTCACCTTTCAGCGATGGATTTCCTGACCCGCGGCCACATGCTGGCCGATGCCTCGGCGATCATTGGCTCACTCGATATCGTATTCGGAGAGATTGATCGATGAGCGTACGCTCGCAATTGGCTTGATAAATTGAGAACCAGGACATGACTGAGGCACTCGCCGAGAAGACATGCGCGCTTTGTCGCGGCGGCATCCCGCCACTCACCCGTGATGAAGCCCAACGCTTGCAGGCACAGGCCCGCGATTGGCAATTGGCGGACGATGCCCACCGCATCGAGCGCACGTTTCGGTTCCGCAATTTCCGGGAATCGCTGGCTTTTGTTCAGGAAGTCGGCGAGCTCGCCGAGACCGAAGGATGGTCGCCGACATGTTTTGGAATCTCGAGGCACTGTGGCCGAAGCGTCACGCGCTTTCGCCCGCAGGGCGAATAAGCTTGCGTACACCCCAGATGGACGGAAAAAGTCCATGGACACGCACACGCGCGGTGTGATGTTCGGTTTTTGCTTGTGATCATTCTGGCAAGCGCAATCCTCGCCGGTTCTTATGTTTGGTAAAAACCCGGCACTGTGACCGGCCTAACATCAACGTTTCCACCTTGAGACACGCACACGAGCCGCTACTGTAGAGTGGGTGCTTTCCATGCGACGAGTTATCGGCATTGCAATTGTCGCTATGGCGTGCGGCAGCGCGCAGGCACAGCCGCTAGAGCAGCTCAATCGCGAAAGTCTGCTCCCGATGCTGGGCACCATTCGGGCAATCGTTTGTCACCTGCATCGGCGACGATATTGAGCAGTTGTTCAAGACCATTGCGTCCGACCGCCGCGACGATGCCAAACTCGGCAAGATGGGCACGGATCGCGTTGATCACTGCGGTCTGCTGGCGAATAAACAGGTGCCGCGTGCGATGAAGCATTAGGCCACTCTGCTGCTCCGGCGCCGCACCGCGTGAGTTACTTGTTATTTCCGACACCTAACAGCGTGTCGTAGTGCCTGCAGACTGTGTAATAG
>JBKPLN010000012.1:0-1101 GCA_046731635.1 Pseudomonadota bacterium
ATTCGATGGCATGCTGACTCAGTTCGAACGCGCGATAAGGAATCGCAAGAAACAAATGTAAACACGCGCAAGTAGCGATGTCCGCTATGGGCCAGAAGCGGACATCACTGAATTAGGATGCCATCAGAGGCTCGACTTCACCTCATTAATAGCCGGCCCTGTTGCGCCGCTGCCCTTCCACCGCTCACCCCTTTCCTCTTCCAAACCGAAACAGCTTGGCTGATGCTCATTCACAGCGCTTGAAGGGACGGGAGCGGTGGGTGGAGGTGGTTCGACTTCACCACTACCGCCACATACATCGCAACGCCGTTGGCCAGTGCCATTACAAGCAAGGCAGACGCTCGTTCTTTGGCCATGGCACTTAGGACACAAAACCATGTCTGGCATTATCTGCTTCCTGCGTTATCTCCTCATGAAGATAACGTGCGCGATGCGGGACGCAATATCCACAACTCGCGTGATGAGCTGAGCCGGACTACGAGGGCGCTTAGGTGACATAGACGGCGTCCGCATTGGCCGCTTAGTGCAAGCACCGTGCCTGTGATGGGCATGTCCGCTTTGGGCCATAAGCGGACATTTGCGCCGCAAAAAGTCATGTCTGCTTTACCCCTGAAAGCGGACATTTGACGTTGTCGCCAGCGTCATAGAACCTATTGTTGGGAAGACCAATGGCAAGCCGGGCCTTGGTCACCTCGTCAATCATTTCCCTCTTCCTCAACCTTGCTTTCTATCTGCTTCATCTGCAGAAGCTGAAGACCCCTTGCCATGATGTAGCCGATGCGCCTAGCAGCATCGATATCACTTGTGATGTTAACCTGCGTGTTGTTGGTAGTCTGTGGCCCCTCTAGCAGGAGGCCTGAGATCTTTGCCTTTGCCATCGTTGCGGATACGGCGGCAGAGCACTGAGGGGATGAGCGTCCGTGAGACCGCCTTGTTGCGGCGGAATCACGCTTCGACGACGATCCGCAGCAGATTTTTCGATGATTTTTGCTGCTGCGCCAGGAACGGCTTTGCTATCCGCCTACCCCCAATGCGGCTGTTTGCGCGGCAATGATCCAAAATCAGCACCTATTTTTGCTTCGATTTTCGCAACGAACGGAT
>JBKPLN010000013.1:0-10182 GCA_046731635.1 Pseudomonadota bacterium
TGGGTGGGCTAACCACCTATTCAGACCTGGCCGCGAAAGCCGGTTCGCCGAAGGGCGCGCGCGCGGTTGGCGCAGCGGTCGGAAAAAATCCGATCTGCTTCGTGGTGCCGTGCCACCGCGTCATCGGCAAGGACGGCGACATCACCGGCTATCATTGGGGCATCACCCGAAAACGGGCCATGCTCGGCTGGGAAGCGGGAATGGTCGCAGCCGCCTAGCTCAGGCCGCCAGGTCCAGTTTCGAGGCCACCGTAGAGTCGGCGTTGAGCCGGTAGATCATCGGAACGCCGGTTTCCAGATTGAGCTTGGTGATGGTCTCAGGCGTGTGTTTGTCGAGTACCATCACCAACGCGCGCAACGAATTGCCGTGGGCCGATACGAGCACGCGTTCGCCGCGCAGCACGCGCGGAAGGATTTCCGTGACGTAGTAAGGCAAGCTGCGCGCGAGCGTATCCTTCAGACTTTCGCCACCGGGTGGCGCCACGTCATAGGATCGGCGCCAAATGTGCACCTGCTCCTCGCCCCATTTTTTTCGCGCGTCGTCCTTGTTCAGCCCCACCAGGTCGCCGTAGTCGCGCTCATTGAGCGCCTCGTCCTTGAATACGGGAATCGAAGTCTGGCCCAGCTCCGCCAGCATCAGATCGAGCGTCCGCTGCGCGCGCTTAAGTGACGATGTGAAAGCGACGTCGAACTTGATCCCCTGAGCCTTCAATTTGCGGCCCGCTTCGCGCGCTTCCGCGACGCCTTTTTCGGTCAGATCAACGTCGCGCCATCCGGTGAACAGATTTTTCAGGTTCCATTCGCTTTGGCCATGACGCACAAGTACAAGAAGCCGATCAGTCATTTCCGTCCTCAGAAATCCTTCAGTCCCAGAACGTCCATCATCGAATAAAGTCCCGGCTTCTGATCGCGTGCCCAACGTACCGCGTGCAGGGCGCCGCGCGCGAAGATCATTCGATCCTCGGCCTTGTGCGCCAGCTCAAGCCGCTCGGCCGGGCCGGCGAAAATCACGCTGTGCTCGCCCACCACGCTGCCGCCGCGCAGGGCCGCAAAACCGATATCTCCCGACTTGCGCGCGCCCGTATGGCCTTCGCGGCTCCTTACAGACTGCTTGTCGAGCTCGATTCCGCGCCCGTCAGCCGCCGCACGTCCGAGCAGCAGGGCAGTGCCGGACGGCGCATCGACTTTCTGATTGTGGTGCATCTCGAGGATTTCGACGTCGAAGGATTCGTCGAGCGTTCGCGCCACACGCTTGGTCAGCGCGGCAAGCAGATTGACGCCAAGGCTCATGTTGCCTGATTTCACGATTACGGCACGTTTGGCGGCGTCTTTGATCTTTGCTTCGTCGGCGGGGCTCAGTCCTGTGGTTCCGATAATGTGGACTTTGCCTTCCTTCGCGACGAACGCGGCAAAGGCGACGGTTGCGATGGGCGCAGTGAAATCAATGATCGCGTCCGCTTTCGATACCAGCGGCGCGGCATCGCCAACCAGCTTGACGCCATTTTCCGGCATTCCTGCGAGCGTGCCCGAATCCCAGCCGATCAGCGGCGAGCGCGCATCCTCCAGGGCGCCCACGAGCGAAAATTCCTTGCTTTCAGTGATCGCTTTCACCAGCGTGCGACCCATTCGCCCGCCGGCGCCGGCGACTACGAGCCGCATCTCCGCCATCGGTTCATCTCCGAAACGTTGGCGTGGGTATAGCGCGCTAGGGCGCAAAAGGCACTACGGCTGCGGGCCGTCATAGCCCTCAATAATGACGATATCGGCTGTCGAATGCGGCAACCGCACCTTGATATTTGCCTGGTATTCAGGCGACCGATAGCAGGCAAGCGCGGTGGCGAAATCAGGAAACTCGATCACCACATTGCGCGAACGGGCGGAACCCTCGGGGCATTCAAATTTGCCGGCGCGCACGATGAATCGCCCGCCAAATTTTTTGAAGATGGCGCCGTTGGCCGCGGCATAAGGCTTGTAACCCTCATCGTTCTTCACATCCACGCGTCCGATCCAATAACCCTTGGCCATTCCTACATCCTCCCCTGAGCTTTTGTCTTGTCGATCTCGGCCACGATTGCATCGGCGGCAGCTTTCGGATCGCCGGCCTCCAGGACTGGACGTCCGACCACCAGATAATCGGCGCCCGCTTCTATCGCGCGTGCCGGCGTCATGATGCGTTTCTGGTCCCCACCGGCGCTGCCGGCCGGCCGGATGCCGGGGGTCACCAGAACCATCCCGCGGCCGACGATGTTGCGCAGCGCCGCAGCCTCTTCGGCGGAACAGACGAGTCCATCGAGACCGATATCGCGTGCCTGCTCGGCGCGGGCGGCGGCGAGCTCCTTCACGTTCAGCTCATATCCGGCAGCAGCAAGATCCGCATCGTCATACGAGGTCAGAACCGTGACTGCGAGCAGCCGAAGATTCGATCCTTGCTTGCCCTCGACCGCCGCCTTCATGGTTTGCGGATACGCGTGCACGGTCAGGAAGGTTGCACCCAATTTTGCGACGCTCTCGACGCCCCTGGCGACTGTGTTGCCAATATCATGCAGCTTGAGGTCGAGAAAAACCTGCTTGCCGGCCGCAATCAACTCTGCCGCGAGAGAAAGACCACCGGCGAAGGCGAGCTGATAGCCGATCTTGTAAAACCAGGCCGACTCGCCGAGCCGCGATACCAGGGCCTTCGCCGCTGCCGTTGATGGCACGTCGAGCGCCACGATCAGGCGTTCGCGAGAGTCCAACGACACGGTCATCCTCCTTTCGCCATGAGTCGCGCCATTTCGACGAGGCGCTCAAGCTGCGCCCGAAATAGATTGGCAATGCCGATGTCTGCAATGTTGTCCATCTCGTCGAACGCGCTGTCAGCGCGCTGGATCGCGACCTGCTCGGGTATTACCAGGGCGCCACAGCCAAGTTCGAGAATTTGCCGCAGCGCCATGAGCGACCGCAGCCCGCCTGCGCGGCCTGGAGAAGCCGAAGCTATTGCGAACGCGCGGCACTTGAAGGCGGCATAGGTAGGGTCCCCACGTTCGCGCACGCGAGATACCCAATCGATGGCATTTTTGAGAAGCGGCGTTACCGAGGCGCTGTATTCCGGACTGGCTATGAAGATTCCCTGGTGCGCCATGATCATGTGTTTCAGCTTGACTGCGTTGACAGGCTGGCCAGCACGCGTATCGGCATCGGCGTCATAGATCGGCAAGGGATAGTCGGCGAGCGAAATGCGGGTCACGTCGACGTCTAGCAAGGTCAGCTCCTTTGCCGCCAGGGCAGCCAACCTCACATTGTGTGAACCGGTCCGCGTAGAGCCCGGGAAAACCAGAATTTTAGGAATTGGCATCAACAGCCCCGCTTTCGCGGGCATGACACCACAGCATCAACGGCCGCGATAGACCCATACCCGCGCAGGCGGCAGGTTCATCCAGATCAATTCCGAGGCTTCCGCTCGCACGCCGGACAACCCCTTCGGGATTGGCGGGACCATCGCATAGGTGAATTGCACAAAGGGCGCGC
This sequence comes from Pseudomonadota bacterium, assembly GCA_046731635.1. Taxonomy (GTDB): domain Bacteria; phylum Pseudomonadota; class Alphaproteobacteria; order Rhizobiales; family Xanthobacteraceae; genus Pseudolabrys. Next base: position 3,507 of record JBKPLN010000013.1, read on the forward strand.
CGGCGGCTAACAGCGTCATCGCATCGGAAATCAGGCGCAAGCGCGTGCGCAATGGCTTTGTAACAAGCGGAAGGCCCGAGACCACCGCAGCAGCCGGTTCATCCACATAGCCGTCGAGCAGCCGCCGAAGGCGGTAAGCATCGCCTTGCACGACCCTCGCCGCCGGATAGCGCGCGCGTAGGAGTCGGCAAAAATCCGGATTGAATTCGACGAGGACCAACCGCGCCGGATCGATTCCTTGCCTGACAAGTGCCTGCGTCACCGGGCCGGTGCCGGGACCAAGCTCGATGACCGGACCGTTCGATTCCGGATCGACGTAGCGCGCCATGGCTCGAGCAAGTACGCGGCTCGATGGCATTACCGCGCCGGTTGAAATCGGTTTCTCGATCCAGGAGCGAATGAATTTCACCTCGTCGTCGAGACGGAGACTCTTTTTTTCGACGCGGGCGAATGAATGCGAAGGCATTATGCGAGGTCACGCGTACAGAGCGCGGCGGATCCCGCCGCAACAGTTACGGGTATAGGGACCAAGGTAGAGGGTCAAGATGGCCGACGCGACTGGCTACTGCCCCGACTTCCAAGGCCGTCCAAAAACTCCTTGACTCGACTGAAGAAACCGGCCGATTCCGGCTGCGTGTCCTCCGAAGACAGCTTTTCGAACTCCGCCAGCAGTTCACGTTGACGTTTGGTTAAGCTTTGCGGCGTTTCCACCGCTACCTGAACGTACATATCTCCAGTTTGTTTCGCGCGCAGGACCGGCATACCTTTGCCAGCCAGCCGGAAGCGGCGTCCCGTCTGCGTGCCTGCCGGAACCTTGACCCGCACCTTGCTGCCATCGATCGCTGGGACGTCGAATTCTCCGCCAAGTGCCGCGCTGACCATCGAAATCGGCACCCTGCAATGCAAATCGGCGCCGTCGCGCTGAAAAAACTCATGCGGCGCAACTTCAAGGAAAATATACAAATCGCCGGGCGGACCGCCGCGCAGACCTGCCTCGCCTTCTCCGGCCAGCCGGATACGCGTGCCGTCCTCCACCCCGGTCGGGATATTGACCGAAAGCGTGCGTTCGCGCGTCACCCGGCCGCCGCCGCCGCACATCTTGCAGGGATCGTCGATCACCTGGCCGCGGCCATGACAGGCGGGACAGGTGCGCTCCAGCGTGAAAAATCCCTGTGCATGCCGAATTTTGCCCGCGCCGCTGCAGGTCGCGCATGGTTTCGGCTTGGTGCCGGCCTTGGCGCCGCTACCCGAACAAGCTTCGCATGTCACTGAGGTCGGAATTCGAATTTGCGCCGTTTTGCCGATGAAGGCCTCTTCGAGCGTAATCTCCATATTGTAGCGAAGGTCGGACCCGCGCTCGCGGCCGGAGCCGCGGCCGCGGCCGGCCGCCATGCCAAAAATGCCTTCGAAGATATCTGCAAAAGTGGACCCGAAATCGGCGCCAAAACCATGCGCGGGGCCCGCACCGTGCTCGAAGGCGGCGTGGCCGAAACGGTCATAGGCGGCGCGCTTGTCGCCGTCCTTGAGGACGTCGTAAGCCTCGTTGATTTCCTTGAACCGATGCTCGCATTCCTTGTCGCCCGGATTGCGATCGGGGTGATGCTGCATTGCGAGCCTGCGAAAGGCTGCCTTGAGCTCGACCTCGGAGCAGCTTCGGCTTACGCCCAGAATCTCGTAGTAATCGCGCTTCGACATCCGGCTTTAGCTCTGGAAGTTATCGCGTTTAAATAGGCGTACTTGATTCGGCTGCCCGGGGCGCCTGCAAAAATACACCCCCGGACCAGTGCCCGGGGGTGAAACTATTAGCAGGTGACCTGCGCATGGCTCACGCCCTGCCGTTAGGCAGATTTCTTCTTATCGTCATCGACCTCGGTGAACTCCGCGTCGACCACGTCGTCCTTCTTCTGGCCCGAAGCCGCGCTGTCTCCGCCACCGCCACCGCCACCGCCTGAGCTTTGCGCTTCCTGCTGCTGCTTGTACATGGCCTCGCCCAATTTCATCGAAGCCTGGGCCAGCGCATTGGTCTTGGCCTGGATGGCTGACGCGTCGTCGCCTTTGAGAGCTTCCTTCAGGTCAGCAATGGCGTTCTCGATCGCCGTGCGATCCGCATCCCCGATCTTGGAGCCATGCTCGGAAAGCGCTTTCTCGGTGGAGTGCACCAGCGCCTCCGCATGATTCTTGGCTTCGACCGCAGCTTTGCGCTTCTTGTCTTCCTCCGCGTGCGCTTCCGCATCCTTGACCATCTTTTCGATGTCCGACTCGGTCAATCCGCCCGAAGCCTGGATGCGAATCTGCTGCTCCTTGCCCGTTGCCTTGTCTTTTGCCTGCACGTTCACGATGCCGTTTGCATCGATGTCGAAGGTGACCTCGATTTGCGGCACACCGCGCGGAGCCGGCGGAATTCCGACCAGATCGAACTGACCAAGCAGCTTGTTGTCGGCAGCCATCTCGCGCTCGCCCTGGAACACGCGGATGGTGACCGCATTCTGGTTGTCCTCGGCGGTCGAGAACACTTGAGACTTCTTGGTCGGGATCGTGGTGTTGCGATCGATGATGCGGGTGAACACGCCTCCCAGCGTCTCGATGCCGAGCGAAAGCGGCGTGACGTCGAGCAACAGCACGTCCTTGACGTCGCCCTGCAACACGCCGGCCTGAATCGCCGCGCCCACGGCAACCACTTCATCCGGGTTGACGCCCTTGTGCGGCTCCTTGCCGAACAGCTGCTTCACGACCTCCTGCACTTTCGGCATGCGGGTCATCCCGCCGACCAGCACAACCTCGTTGATCTGTGCGGCCGAGATGCCGGCGTCCTTGAGCGCCTGCTTGCAAGGTTGAATCGTTTTCTGAATGAGATCCTCGACCAGCGCCTCGAACTTGGCGCGGGTAAGTTTCATGGTCAGATGTTTCGGACCCGAAGCATCTGCGGTGATGAATGGCAGGTTGATTTCGGTCTGCGTCGTGGACGACAACTCGATTTTTGCCTTCTCCGCCGATTCCTTGAGCCGCTGCAGCGCGAGCTTGTCGCGGCGCAGATCGATGCCCTGCTCCTTCTGGAATTCGTCGGCAAGATAGTTGACCAGCCGCATGTCGAAATCTTCGCCGCCGAGGAACGTATCGCCGTTCGTCGACTTCACTTCGAACACGCCGTCGCCGATCTCGAGGATCGAAATATCGAAGGTACCGCCGCCGAGGTCATAGACCGCGATGGTCCCTGATTTCTGCTTGTCGAGCCCATAGGCGAGCGCGGCCGCCGTCGGCTCGTTGATGATGCGCAACACTTCAAGGCCGGCGATTTTGCCAGCGTCTTTGGTGGCCTGCCGTTGCGCGTCGTTGAAATAGGCTGGAACGGTTATGACAGCCTGCTCGACCTTCTGCCCGAGGTTGGCTTCCGCTGTCTCCTTCATTTTCTGGAGAATGAAAGCGGAGATCTGCGACGGCGAGTAGGTCTTGCCGTCGACTTCCACCCAGGCGTCGCCGTTCGAAGCCCTGGTAATCTTGTAGGGGACGAGCTTCTTGTCCTTTTCGACCATCGGGTCGTCGTAGCGCCGGCCAATCAGGCGCTTGACCGCAAAGATAGTCTTTTCCGGATTGGTGACCGCCTGGCGCTTAGCCGGCTGGCCGACGAGACGCTCGCCGTCGTCCGTAAATGCAACGATCGAAGGCGTGGTCCTCATGCCTTCGGCGTTTTCGATGACTTTGGGATTTTTGCCTTCCATGACGGCAACGCACGAATTGGTGGTGCCGAGGTCGATGCCGATGACCTTACCCATGGTTCTTCCTCTCAAATTGCGGCAGGCCGGCCGGGCCGCTTGGCGCCCGATGGGGAATGTCGGCGGCTCATCCGCAGACCCCCCGATCCAGCCCCCCTGGACACTCGATTCGCCGCATTTGCGCGGCTTACTGGCTCATATAGGAGGGCGCCCCGGGCCCGCAAGTCAGTCGGTCACGAAATCGCGAGCGGAAAGGCCGACGCCTTCGTCGATGGTTATCGGGCCATTGCCGGCGGAGGCAAGGGCGGGTAGGGAGGCCTTCCAATCCGGCATCTTGGTTAGGACTGAGGCATGTTTCATCGCGTTTCCGTTTACCTGTTCGCGATCTGGGCCGGCTTCGCAAGCAGCATTCCAATCGCGACCGCCGAACCAATTTTTCCGCCAGGCCTGCGGATCGGCCTGGAGCCACCCGGCGATTTGAAATTAAGCAACCGCATTTCTGGCTTCGAAGACATCGAGCGCAAGGTCATCATCGCAATTCTCGATCTTCCCGCCAGCGCCTATCGGGAACTCGAAGTCGCCGCGTTCAACAGGGTTCAGGAGCAGCTTCAGGAGGTGAAGCGGGAGAGCTTCCCGTTTGGCAGCGGCATCGGCTTTTTGATCAGCGGCATTTCCCAGCAAAATGATGTCAAACTGCACCGATGGTCGTTGCTGGCACTGGGAATCGGGGAGTCCGTCCCCAACCTTACAATGCTGGTCAATGTGGAGGTGCCGGAAAGCGCTTTGTCGGTGTACCCCGAGGCAGCAATCCGCAAAGCGCTCGCAAGCGTCACGCTCCGGCCCGCGCCGATCCGTGAGCAACTCGAGCTACTGCCTTTCACACTCGAGGACCTGTCCGGGTTTCAGGTGATGCAGGTGTTGCCTACGGGAACCGTCATTCTTGCCGACAATCAGTCGGACAACAAAGAGCGCCAACCCTTCATGATTGTCTCAGTCGAACGTGGCGGACCGACTGAAGCCACCGACCGCGGCGTGTTCGCCCGGAACCTGCTCACGAATGCGCCGGTGCGAGACCTCACCATGCAATCGGCCGAAGCGATGCGGATCAGCGGTGCGCCTGGTCATGAGATTCGCGCGAGCGGAAAAGGGCCGGCGGGGGACCCCGTCTCGGTCGTCCAATGGTTGCGCTTTGGCAGCGGAGCGTTTTTGCGAGTTATCGGGGTCAGTCCCGCCGAGAAATGGGATCAATCGTTCGGTCGTTTCCGGACCGTGCGAGACGGTATCGCAATGCGTTGAAATCAGCCGGCAGGGTCCGGTTGCGCGTTGTCGTTGGCAGAAGACCTGTTCGCAGCCTTGCTTACCGCGACAAGAGCCGGGCGGAGCACCCGCTCGCCAAGCATGTAGCCCGCTTGAATAACCTGCGCCACGTGCCCGGGCGGCTGATCGGACGTTGGCACCTCGCACATGGCCTGGTGGAAGTTCGGATCGAACTTTTCGCCCTGCGGGGAGAATTTCCTCACGCCGTTTCTCTCGAGAATCTTCATGAGCTCCCGTTCGGTGAGTTCGACTCCTTCGATCAGTGCCTTGACCTTCGGATCCGCGCCTTCCCGCAGATCCGGACCGATCGCCTCCAGTGCCCGATGCATGTTGTCGGCCACCGCAAGGACATCGCGGGCAAAACCAGCAATACCGTACGCGCGTGCATCCAGAACCTCGCGCTCGGTGCGTTTGCGCAGATTCTCCATTTCGGCAAGGGTACGCAGCAGCTTGTCCTTGTACTGCGCGGCTTCGCGCGCCGCCTCGGCCACCGGATCGGCTGTTCCGGCGGCTGTCGTTTCGACAGTCTCGTCAGCCATGGGTTCGCCCTGGCGGGCTGTCGGGTCCGTCATCGTTCTCAATCCATCCTCAGCATATCCGGATCCCTGGGATATCAGGGCTCCGAGGGGAAAAATCAAGCGTTCATGGCGTCAGCAAGCGGCTTACGACCCGCGCCGTGTAATCGACCATGGGAATAACGCGAGCATAGTTAAGCCTTGTCGGCCCGATCACGCCGATCACGCCGATAATGCGGCCCTTGCCATCGCGATAAGGTGCAACGATGGTCGAGGAGCCAGAGAGCGAAAACAGATTGTTCTCGGAACCGATGAAGATGCGCACTCCCTCGGCCCGCTCTGCCCGGCCGAGCAGGTCTATGACCCCGCGCTTGGTTTCCAGCGCATCAAACAGAGACCGCACGCGCTCAAGGTCCTCGAGGGCGCGCAGATCCTCCAGCAGGTTGGCGTGACCACGCACGATGAGCTGACGCTCTTCGTCCTCGCCGCCCGACCAACTGGCAAGACCCGCTGAGATAACTTTCTGGGTCAGTTGATCGAGTTCTGCCTGCCCTTCCGCCACCGCTTTTTCGATCTCGCCCCGTAACTCCCCCAGCGTCTTTCCGCGAATGCGCGCGTTAAGAAAATTACCCGCTTCTATCAGCGATGACGTCGGCAATCCGGAGGGAATATTGAGAACTCGATTTTCGACCTGGCCGTCTTCGCTAACCAGGACAGCCAGAGCCCTCTCAGGTTCAAGCCGCACGAATTCGACGTGCTTGAGTCGAACATTGTTTTTCGCAGTGAGCACGACGCCGGCCGAGCGCGTCAGCCCCGACAGCATCTGAGATGCCTCAGTGAGAACGGCCTCAAGGGATTTGGCCGTGCGGGTGCCTGCAAATTGCGACTCGATCGACCGCCGTTCCTGTTCCGACAGGTCGCCGATTTGCATCAGTGCGTCGACGAAAAACCGGAGGCCAAGCTCGGTCGGCAGCCGGCCCGCCGAAGTATGCGGAGCAAAGATGAGGCCAAGCTGCTCCAGGTCCGACATCACGTTGCGAACGGATGCCGGCGATAAAGTGATCGGCAACAACCTGGACAAATTGCGCGAACCAACCGGTTCGCCGGTCGCAAGATAACTTTCGACGATTTGGC
>JBKPLN010000014.1:0-2210 GCA_046731635.1 Pseudomonadota bacterium
AGGTTTCGTTCCCGTGGGCTTCGCGGCGAGCAGCGCCGGCGAGTATTGCTACACGCTGTTCGCGGTTGTCGGCATTGCATTGACCGCATCGTGGTTCGTTGCGGTGCTATTCACGCCGCTAACAGGTGTTTTCATCCTGCCTAACAAGATGCAAGGGCACGGCCATGAGCCGTCGCGCTTTGCCCGCGTATTCCACACCGCGCTCGATCGCGTGCTCCATCTGAAGTATTGGGTGATCGGCACCACGGTTGCGCTTTTCGTAGCTTCTCTCGCCGGCATGCAGTTCGTGCAGCAGCAGTTCTTCCCGAGCTCAGACCGTCCAGAATTGCTTGTTGACTTGACGCTGCCGCAAGGGTCCTCGACCAATGCCACGCGCAAGGTGGTTGATGACCTCGAGACAATCCTGAAGAGCGACCCCGACATTGAACACTGGTCCTTCTACATCGGCAGCGGCGCCATCCGCTTCTATCTGCCGCTCGATCAGCAGCTCGCGAATGACTTCTTTGCGCAAGGCGTCATAGTCACAAAAGGATTCAAGGTTCGCCCGGCGGTGCAAGCGCGCATCCTCGCCGCATTGCAACACCCCGAATTCGAACAGGTGCAGCCGCGCGTGAGCCCCTTGGAGCTTGGGCCGCCGGTCGGCTGGCCGCTCAAGTTCCGCATCAGCGGTCCCGAGCCCGTGAAGGTCCGTGAGATTGCGCACAACTTCGCTTCATTCCTCGGCAAGACGCCAAATGCGCGAAATGTCAATTTTGACTGGAACGAGCCGTCCAAGGTCGTCCGCGTGGAGGTGGATCAGGACCGGGCTCGGGCGCTGGGCATCAGTTCGCAAGCATTGAGTCAGACCATCAATGCCATTTTATCCGGCACGACCGTCACCCAGGTGCGCGATGATATCTATTTGATCGACATTGTCGCCCGTGCCATTGCCGACGAGCGCGCCAAGCTGGAGACCCTGCGCAGCCTCATGATCAACGTACCTGGCGGGCGGTCGGTGCCGCTTGAGCAGGTCGCTAAACTCTCCTACGGGATCGAACCGCCGCTGGTCTGGCGCCGCCATCGTCTGCCAACAATCACCGTGCAAGCCGATACGGCGCCTGGGCTTGAGGCAGCGACCGTTGTCAAAGTCCTCTCTTCCGAAATTGCCGCATTTAAATCGCAACTGCCGGCGGGTTACGACGTGGTTGCAGGCGGCACGGTCGAGGAAAGCGCCAAAGCGGAGGCCAGCATCTTCGCGGTCTTTCCGCTCATGATCCTGATCATGATCACGATCCTCATGGTGCAGCTGCAGAGTTTTCAGCGGCTGTTCCTTGTGCTTGCCACCGCACCGCTGGCTCTCATCGGTGTTGCCGCCGCGCTGCTTATCGCGAGAGCACCGATGGGATTCGTTGCGATCCTCGGGGTCGTCTCGCTGATCGGCATGGTGATCCGAAATTCGGTGATCCTCATCGACCAGATTGATACCGAAATTGCCGCGGGCCAGCATCCATGGAAGGCGGTGATTGTGGCGACGGAGCATCGGCTGCGCCCGATACTGCTGACCGCTGCCGCCGCCATTCTAGGGATGATTCCGATCGCGCCCACCGTGTTCTGGGGACCGATGGCGTACGCAGTGATGGGCGGCCTCGTGGTCGCGACGCTGCTGACCCTCGTATTCCTACCAGCGCTGTATGTTGCGTGGTTTCGGATCAAGCCGAGTTCCGCACCGCAGTCGACAATACCCGTCGGCGTCCCCGTCCTCGCCAACGCTTGAGAATGGAGTCACGCGGTGCATGCTGGCGTTTCCACGCCTTTCAGACGCCCCAGCCGAGCTCGCTGAGATAAAGCGCATCCTTCCGGTTGGCTGGGATGGCTCGGTCGACGTAACGCTCACAGTAACAGCGCTAGCGCTTTGGCGCGCGGCGAAACCACGACCCTTGGCCGCCGCCTCAGGAACTTATAGGACGGCGTATTGACAGAGAAGAACAAGAACAATGAAACCAGTTGAGGCGACGACGTGCGCAAGCAACACGCAACTGATTGCTTGTCCCCATACCGGGCGTCATGGCACCGATTGGACAAAGGACCTGGACGCCCAGGAAGCGCGAGCGGCTCTTGATGCCCTTGATGTGAGCAACGCGCCGACGATTACAGCGAGGGAAGCCGTCGAGCTTGTGAAGCTGAAGAGGGCGCTTGAGGTCAAGGTCGCCCGCGGAACGCAAGCCATCGCT
>JBKPLN010000015.1:0-1690 GCA_046731635.1 Pseudomonadota bacterium
AGCTCACGCAATGTTGGCGCATGGTTTTGTCATACGTCATTCGGATTTCTTTCGTCATTGGGCATTCGGCATGTCATTCACCTTCGTCGGCGTGATCGACGAGGTGGCGTGTGGATAACGCGCACCAATCTTCTTTATCGCCTTCCGGCACCGCTTCCTTTTGAGCGGTGGCAACTGCCTCGTCCACCTGCGCGACCGCGTCTTTGCGCCATTCGGCCAGTGTGTCCGTATCCAGCAGATTGGATTCGATAATCGTTTGCTCGGCGACCTTCAAACAATCCCGCGCAAATGTCTGGCGCTTCATTTCCTCGGGCACGTAACTCGCGTCATCGTGTTCGCCATGACCGGAAAGGCGCAGCACGGAGGCAACCACCAACTGTGGCGGACGCCCTGCGCGTGCGCGTTTTACTGCGCCGCCAATTACATCCAGGCACGCGGCAAGATCGGTTCCATCCAGACTGTAACCTTCGAATCCGTATCCGATCGCCCGCTCCACCAGATCATCACACGCGAATTCGCGGTCGTTAGGCGTTGAGTACGCATAATGATTATTTGTCGCGACCACCACGAGCGGCACCTGTTCCACTGCGGCTATGTTCATTCCTTCGTGAAAGGCACCGGTTTGCATCCCGCCTTCGCCGATACACGAGAGTCCCACGAAATTTTTTTCTCCTTGAAATCGCTTCGCCATCAACGTGCCGACGGTAACTGAAACCATTGCACCGAGATGACTGATCATCGCCAGCTCGTTATCGCGCGGGTGCCCTCGATGAATATTACCGTCGCGCCCGCGCATCGGACCGAGGCGCGAGCCGAGATAGGTGCGCGTGACATCGACTAGCGGTTCGCCAAACGCAGATCGCCCGGCCTGGTCGCGGATCAAGGGCGCAAAAATGTCGCCTTTTTCTAAGAACAAACCGCAGGCGACGCTGACCGCTTCCTGGCCCTTACCGATGTAAACACCTCCTGTTATCTGACCGCCGCGGTAGAGACTAACGAGCTTTTCTTCGAGCGTACGTGCAAGCAGCATCCAGCGAAACGCTTCGAGAAAACGCTCTTGGGGGGGCGCGCTCTGGGCCGCAGCAGCTTCGCCCAGCGAAGCAGGCGCTCTTTTTTTCCTTTTTACCTTTGCGGTCCGCTGCGCCGTCTGAAGCATCGCGTCATTTTAGCCAAGATCGACACCTGCGCGCAAAGTTTTTTGTGGCCCGGCCATCTTGAACGTGGGTACGCGGGCGTCTCGCCTTTCGAATTCTTGTTGAGGTTCAGCAGGCCGGAAGCCCACTGGCCACACAGGCAAGATGCTGTGCTACTATCGCGCTGCGAACGCGAGGTGCCGCTGTGTCGGCGCGTGCTCGCCGCCGTTTGAAGCTGCTTCAGGGACAGGGTGCGCAGGGGCAGTCAGTTTAACGCCGACCAACTTGCTCACGCCGCGCTCTTCCATCGTTACGCCATAAAGGATATCGGCTTTCGCGATCGTCCGTTTGTTGTGCGTGATGATGATGAACTGGCTCTGCTGCACGAACCGGTCGAGCACGCGGATAAAGCAGTTGATGTTGTTTTCGTCGAGCGGTGCATCCACTTCGTCGAGAATGCAGAACGGGCTTGGACGCACCATATAAATCGCAAACAGCAACGCCACGGCCGTCATTGCACGTTCGCCACCACTCAACAGCGACACGCTCTGCAATTG
>JBKPLN010000016.1:0-1194 GCA_046731635.1 Pseudomonadota bacterium
CTGTGCGGTGCTTCAATTCACTTTCAAGAGCCGAGTGCCCGGCGGCGGTCATAGGAATCTTAATCATAGAGTTCTGTTCGACTTGGCGGATAACTGAATTGTGTGAACTTATTCAAGACACCCTAACGCCTGGTTCTCGCCAGTAAGCGCGTTTAATGCCCATATCATTGTACCGCCGCGTTTTGACGTTTTGGAAGTAACTGCGGCGGCCCATAGCGTTGCACAGCGTACGTTCGCTTTCGGGGGTAAAGCGGACATGACGTTCGCACTGCGAGATGTCCGCTTTTGACCTCGGTCTTCAAAAGCCCTTGCAATATCAGACAGGGCTATTTTGCAGTGCGCGGTTGAGTATGAAGTGGCACAACCCGATCCGGCTTTCGGCGCGTTGGGTTCATGTGCAGGATTGCAGCAGCGAGGTCGCGCGGCAGATAGGGCTTTGTGAGTTTGCGCAGGCCGATTTCGTCTCTTGGGCCCATATCTGCATAACCAGTTGCAAGCAGCACGGGAATGTCAGGCCATTCGCTTCTGATGACTTTAGCGAGTTCCGTTCCGGTCATTTTCGGCATGGCCTGATCGGTAATGACAAGGTCAATAGAATCCTCACGCCGCAGGATTTCGAGCGCTTCTTTGCCGGAATAAGCCTCAAAGACGGTATGGCCCAGATCTTCAAGCATGGCGACCGTATTCATCAAGACTAGGGCATCGTCATCCACGGCCAGAACCGTAATCGGGCGAACTGATTTCGCAGGGACTGCCTGGGCGGGGGCAACCGGTTGCTGCGAAGCGTTGGCGACCGGCAACCAAAGCTCGGCGGTCGTACCCTTGGCTTTCTCGCTGTGCAGGATCAGCCGCCCGCCGCTTTGCTCGGCAAATCCGTGCGCCATTGAGAGGCCAAGGCCGGTGCCTTTGCCGACTCCCTTTGTCGTAAAGAACGGCTCTGTTGCTTTGCGCAGCGTTTCTTCGTCCATGCCTTCGCCCGTATCGGTCACGCTGACGCGAATGTAGTTACCGGCTTCCAATCCAGAAATGCGACCGGCGGCAACACTTTCTTCCCGAGCGGCGAGGATGATATCGCCGCCATCAGGCATGGCATCGCGGGCGTTCAGAGCGAGATTGAGGAGTGCGAGCTCCAGCTGATTGGCATCCACGTCGACTGGCTTGAGTGAGAGAGGGAAACGGGTCTCTAGGTTGTAC
>JBKPLN010000017.1:0-2055 GCA_046731635.1 Pseudomonadota bacterium
GCGTCTCGGAGAGCGGTTTCCATCTCACGACATCATCGGCGAGGAGATGGATGAGCGTCCGGGCCGCGGCCAGGATTGCGTGTGGGCCGTGGATCCTATCGACGGCACGACTAATTTCGTGAATGGCTTCCCGATGTTCGCGGCATCGATCGGCGTGCTGTACCGTGGGGTCCCTGTTGCGGGCGCTGTGTGGTGTTCAGTCAGCCACGCGCTGCGCGCGGGCGTTTATCACGCCGCAACGGGCGGCAAATTGCGGTTCGAAGGCGACGACGTCACGCCGAAGGTCAATGCCGATGTCCTGCGCCGCCTTGCGGGCGTGCCTATTGCTGCCGATGCGGATGAAGCTGGTTGGGAGACTCGGAAGACCGGCTCAGCTGCGCTCGAGTGCGCCCTGGTTGCCGCCGGACTGTTGGAGGTGGCGCGCTTCGCCTCGCCTCACATCTGGGACGTGGCCGGAGGCGTCGCGCTCGTCCGGGCCGGCGGTCGCGTGGTCCGCGAGCATGACGGCATGCAGTGGAGGCCGATGGGCCGTTTTGCGCCCTCGCCGCGATCAGGCTCTGCGCCTGACTTGCGCGCCTGGCGGCGGCCCATCGTCGTCGGGACGAAAAGCGGCGTGGAGACCATGTGCGGCAAGGCCGAAGACCCGGCGCAATAGATCTTGAGCTGATGCATCCATTATCGGGATCGGACCTATACCTGGCTGGCCAGGAAAACCATGGTGGCGAAACCGCAAATCACCACTCCGGCGAGCAAAATCGACCAATCCGACGGCTTAAGCGCGCAGACCCTGCCTTCCGACACCACGTACGCGAGCACTGAGGACATTTTTTGCATTTTTGCCTCCACTCCACTCCAGGCAACTCTCAATTTCTTCCGAGCAAAGTAGGGCAAGGCGGGCGGCATCACTGTGATGCCCGTCACCAATTTCACGATTCCGGCTCCCTGTGCACCGCCGCTCCGCTAGCGGCGGAGGAAAATCCCTGAAATGTCCACGTGGGCGGGGACGGGATACTGCATGGGGTTCGCCGTCAGCGCGATATTACCCCGGGTTTTTCCGGGCCCGGTGACAACGCTCCCGAGCAGGATCAGGGCGGCAAAAGCCAGAATGAGCAGGGCTCGTCGCATGTGAGCCTCCTGTGCCGGATGCTCCCTATGCTTAAGTATCGGCCCAGGCTCGGGAAGAATCTGTGAGAGGCTTCACAACCGATAGAAAAATCCCGCTGGGCAGCGGCTAATCTCGCCGGGCAATGCACGCCGCCACCGGCAAGCCTCCTAACCCACGAACAGAGTTGATATTCCCCGCAGTGTGCCCGATTTACGAGCGTAGGCGCGACCAATGGAACTTCCTGGCACAACATACGTTGTATCGCCGACTGCCGGCCTGATCCCCCTTCCCCCCGGCCGGCAGCTTTGATGTTGGGCCGCCGTTCTCGCGAACGCGCGGCCCCTTTTTTCAAGTTGCGCTGCTGTCAATGAGGCGACGAACCCCAGGCGCTCCGGCCCGGGTTTCGTTTTCGATTTCGCTATTCGAAATAAGCGGGTGCGCGCAGTGTTTAGCGCATCGAGACGGTCATGCCGCTCAAATTGAGAGATGCCTCAAAGCCAACCTGTCGTCCGCGCACTTCCATAACGACGCCGTTCGCGTTCTGCAGGCGTGCGGCGGTGCGGCCACCGGCAACCGCAAGGCCGGCACCTACTGCCGTATAAGTACCGACGATATCCTGCGGCCTGCGCAGGTTAGTCGCACGACCGACCACGTCGGCGGTCGCTGCGCCAATCATGCCGACACTGAGTCCGCCCACGCTCAGCGGATAGGACTTGCCCTTAAAAACCAAAACGCCCGTGCCGCCGCCGCCGCCGACGATAAAGCCAGCCCTCGTGATACGAAAACGAACCGATCCTGAATCCGCATATGATGGCAAAACCACTGCAACAAGCATAAGCGCTGCCACCAGAACGGCGGCACCACTTTTAACTACGCGAGAAACACCAAACATGTTCGCCTCCCTACCTGTTACAACGAACGAACAAACGTAACACTGGCCACCATAGGTC
>JBKPLN010000018.1:0-4803 GCA_046731635.1 Pseudomonadota bacterium
CCGCGGCTGCCGCCTCGTCGCGGTCAACCGTGATGCGCACGAGCTCGGAGCCGGCGCCCGCCAACGCGGCAACCTGCCGCGCCGTCGCCTCGACATCGGCGGTGTCGGTATTGGTCATCGATTGCACCACAATCGGCGCCCCGCCGCCGACCGTGACGCCGCCAATACTCACCGCGACAGTTTTGTGGCGTTGCGCGCTCGTACTCATCGGCCTTTGAATACCAACCGTGTGCCAGACACATATAGCAGGACGATCGCAGGCGAAAGTCCCCCACTGGGATGGATTCCTAGGCCCGGTTAACCAGCATCAATCCTGCAGCAACCAGCGCCACGGCGGCCGCAAAGGCAGGCGTCAGCGGATCGCCAAGCACCAGGTGGCCTGCAGCGACGCCGAATAAGGGCGTAAGAAATGTGAAAGCTGAAAGCCGGCTCGCCGAATACCGAGCAATGAGTGCAAACCAGATGACAAAGGTGACGCTGACAACCCAGACGGTTTGATAAGCCATCGACCCGATGGCCACCGCCGACGGCATGTGCGTGACGCGTTCGCCAAGCAAGATCGCGGCGATCGCCATGACTGGCGCGGAAACGACGAGCTGATACAGCATGACTTTTTCGGCTGAAGCTCGGGTGAGTGGGCTTGCCTTGATCGTCAAGGTGGTTGCGGCCCAGAATAGCGCAGCACCCACCATCATCACATCACCGATAAGCTGTCTTGGATCCGTCGCCGGCATAGGCACACCGAATGCGATGACCATGCCGATGAAGGACAGACTTAGGCCGAGCCACTGGGCAGGCTTAAAACGATCTGCGGGCAATACAATGCGCGCGCCAAGGACCACGAAGAACGGCGCAAGATATATGAATAACGTGGCGCGCGAAGCCGTGGTGTAGAGGAGACCTTGAAAGATCAGGATGAATTCGACAGCGAACAAAATTCCTGCTGCAATCCCGAACCACAAGGTGTCGTCGCGCTTGAAGAGCGCAATGCCGCGCAGCCGACACCACGCCGATATCAACAGCGCCGCCACAGCCGATCGCACCGCAGCCTGCGTCACCGGCGGGATGTCATGAATTGCAAGCTTGGTTGCGACCTGGTTAAAGCCCCACGACAGGCACAACACGACCACAATGCTGGCCGCAAGCGCGTCAAGCGGGCGCGTGGTCGATGTGTAGGGCGTCGAGGACAATGGAGAGGCATTCCGGCGCGTGGCGCCACATTCCTACCGTACCGAGCTGAGAATGTCATGGCCGGAGCTGGCCAATGATGACAAACGTTGTCACGCCGCCTTGCAATGCGCGCAGATGCCGGAGATTTCGATAACGGGTGTCTTGGGAGAAAATCCGGCCGCGCGCGATGCGCTCTTGATGGTGTCGGCAACCGCAGCTGAGGCAGCCTCGCCAACCGCGCCGCATTTTTCGCAGATAAGGAACACGACCGGATCGGCGGTTTCGTGATTGTGCACGCAGGCGATGAAAGCGTTTCGGCTTTCAATGCGGTGCACGAGCGCCTGCTCGCGCAGGAAATCGAGCGCGCGATAGATGGTGATCGGTGCCGGCCTCGCGCCATGCACGCTCAGACGATCGATCAGCTCATAGGCGCCCAGCGGCTGATGGCTGGTCAAAAGCGCCTCCAGCACCTGACGCCGGATCGGGGTCAGCCGCTCTTTTCGTGCGGCACAGATCGTTTCGGCGTGAGCGATAGCGTCGCTCGCGCACCGCTCATGGTCATGATCGGGCTTGGGGAATACAGCGCGTGGGAATGCCTTATTGGCCAAGGAATGTTCCGCCTTCAACGGAAGTCTAACGTCAAACTGCTCCAAACCCCACGCGCCGAACATATATATTGCACTGCAACAAGAATGCAGGCAGGTTCCGCCCGCGCTTAAAACCCCCGTTATGGCCCATCAAACGAGGACCGTATGCTGAAAGGCAAGACCGCGCTGATTACCGGCTCGACCTCGGGCATCGGGCTTGCAACTGCCCGCGCCCTCGCCCAGGACGGCGCCAACGTCATCCTCAACGGCTTTGGCGACAAGGCCGAGATCGAAAAACTGCGCGGCGGAGTCGAGAAGGACTTTGGCGTCAAGGCGCGTTACTCGGCCGCCGACATGACGAAGCCGGCCCTGCCGATATGGTGCGCGCCGGCGAAAAGGAATTCGGCGCGATCGACGTACTGGTGAACAATGCGGGGATCCAGCACGTGGCGAACATCGAGGATTTCCCGGTCGAGAAATGGGACGCGATCATCGCCATCAACCTGTCTTCGTCGTTTCACACGATCCGCGCCGCAGTCCCTGGCATGAAATCGCGCAAGTGGGGACGCATCGTCAACATCGCGTCGGCGCACGGCCTGGTGGCGAGCGTCCAGAAAGTCGCCTACGTTGCGGCCAAGCACGGCCTCGTCGGCCTTACAAAGGTGGTCGCGCTCGAAACCGCCAACGACGGCATCACGTGCAATGCCATTTGCCCCGGCTGGGTGCTCACTGAACTGATCAAGCAGCAGATCGAGACGCGGGCCAAGGCCAACAACCAATCTTTTGATCAGGCGAAGATGTCGCTGTTGTCGGAAAAGCAGCCGATGCTCGATTTCACCAAGCCTGAAAGCATAGGCGCCCTTGCCGTGTTCCTCTGCAGCGATGCCGCTGCAACGATCACCGGCTCTGCCTATTCGATCGACGGCGGCTGGGTGGCACAATGATCCAGTTTCTCTCGCGCGCCTTTGGCGTCGACAGGCCCGAAAAGCCGAAGGCGGGCAAGCGCATCAACCTTGCCTTGCAGGGCGGGGGGGCGCTTGGCGCCTTCACCTGGGGCGTGCTTGATCATCTCCTCGAGGATGGTCGGCTGACGATCGAAGGGATCTCCGGTACCTCGGCCGGCGCGGTCAACGCGATCATGCTCGCCGACGGGCTGGCGCGCGGCGGTCCAGACGAAGCGCGCAAGCGGCTTGCCGATTTCTGGCGCGCGGCGAGCCTTGGTGGAAATCTTCCCGATGTGCAGCGACGCGCTGTCGATCGGCTATTTTCGTTCTGGCCGATCGAAGACACGCCGGTGGGCCTCTGGATGCAGGCGCTCACGCGGTATCTGTCGCCCTACGACTTCAATCCGCTCAACATCAATCCGCTGAAGGATTTGATCGAACGCTTTGTTGATTTCAACGCCGTACGCGCCTGCAAGAATCTGAAATTGTTCGTCTCCGCCACCGATGTAAGGAGTGGACAGCTCCATGTGTTCGGGCGCGAGGAAATGACTGCGGACATGATCGTCGCCTCGACCTGCCTGCCGCATCTGTTTCGCGCTGTCGAGATCGACGGAGAGCATTATTGGGATGGAGGCTACGTGGGCAATCCGGCGCTCTATCCGTTGGTTGGCGCCACGCAGACCGAAAACCTGCTGCTGGTCCAGATCAATCCGGTTCACCGCAAGCAGGTGCCGAAAACGCAGAATGAGATCCTGGCGCGCATCAACGAGATCACTTTCAACTCCTCGCTGATGTCGGAATTGCGCGGTCTTGCCTTTGTCGGCAAGTTGATTGACGAAGGCAGGTTGCCGCGTGGCACCGGCACGGGCCAATACCGCCGCATCAATGTGCATCGTGTTGCTCTCACGGGCGCAGCGCAGACACTTGACGCCGCCAACCGACTCCACACCGACTACGATTTCTTCGAGATGTTGCGCACGAACGGCAAGCGCGCCGCCCGGCGCTTCCTTGATGCGCATTACGACGACATCGGCGTGCGCTCGTCCGTCGATTTTGAGGTGGTGGCGCCCGAAGCCGCAAGCGCGTGATATAGTCGCGCATGACGGAATTAACCGCCGAGATCGGTCAGACCATTATCGAGGTCATTGTCGCCGACATCACCACGCTTGATGTCGATGCAATCGTGAACGCGGCGAACCGCACTCTGCTCGGCGGTGGCGGCGTCGACGGCGCTATCCACCGTGCTGCCGGGCCGGAACTGCTGGAAGAATGCCGCAGCCTCGGCGGCTGCGACACCGGCTCTGCCAAGATCACGCGCGGGTACCGGTTGAAAGCAAGGCACGTCATCCACGCCGTCGGACCCGTATGGGCCGGTGGTGGCAAGAACGAAGAGGCGCTGCTGGCGGGCTGTTACCGCACCGCCCTCGATTTGGCCGCGTCCGGCCGATTGAAATCGATCGCATACCCGGCGATCTCGACCGGCATTTATCGCTTTCCTGCCGATCTTGCCGCGCGCGTCGCCGTCGGCACTGTCGCGGCCGAAATCGCCGCCCGGCCGAGCGGCATGACGCGGGTGATCTTCTGCTGCTTCGCGCCGGAGAGTGCCGAGCATCACAAGAATGCGTTTGCGGAGCTGGGGCTGGTTTAAATTGCTCCGGCGATCTCACAGCGCATCAATTGCGTTATGGCCCGGCTTGTCCCGGCCATCCACGTCCTTCGTTGTTCAATGCTTTGAAGACGTGGATGCCCGGCACATGGCCGGGCATGACGAAAGGCTTAAGCAAACCGTGGCGGCAGCAATCACGCTTTCGGCTCGACATCCAGCCGTACAATCCAGTTTTCCAATCCCGTTTCACCGCCGGGTAAAGTTTCAGAACTTCGGGATCGTGACCCGGAACAATGTGGTGTCGCGAGGAGGCGAGCTTCTGCAACGTCTTGTAGCCCTCAAGCGTATCGCCGACGCTGTAGGTTATCGGAAACACGCGACCTTCATCGATATGCGAGTACAGGTGCGCACTGTCGGAGGCGACAACGACATAGCCGCGCCTGGTCTTGACGCGCACGCACTGCAGACCCATCGAATGGCTTCCGATCTTGTGCAC
>JBKPLN010000019.1:0-8884 GCA_046731635.1 Pseudomonadota bacterium
GGCCTGCACCGATTGCCATGGGAAATCGGCCAACCATTGGATCCGGGGACAGTGGCTGGGTGAGCCGAAAGGCCAGTACGACCATTTTCCGACCTGGCGCACGAACCTTCTGGCAATTTGGGACATTCGACAGCGCTTCCAGTGGTGTCAGGTCAATATTCGCGCCGATGACCTGCCGCCCGATGCCAAGGAATACGGTGATCTCGAGTTCTATCTCGCCACGCAGAACGAGGGTCAGAAGCTCAGCGTACCCGGCATCAGGCATTAGAACTGTCATCGCGGGCTACCGGGAGCAATCGGCTTGTGAAGGCTGATAACGTGGACGCGTCATGATCACCCGCCGGGACATTATTCAGCTCGGCGCCGCAACCGCCGCACTGATGGCTGGTGATAGCCCGTTCTTGCGCGCGATGGCGCAACAGCGCCTCACCGAATCGGAGCTGCTCAAGTTCGACCCGCTTGGCAACGTGACGCTGCTTCACGCGGCCGATATTCACGGGCAGCTCCTGCCCGTCTATTTCCGCGAGCCGGCAGTCAATCTCGGCGTCGGCGAGGCGAGGGGACAGCCGCCCCACATTACCGGCGAGGCCTTCCTCAGACGTTTCGGAATTCCTGAAAAAACGTCCTCAGCCTATGCGCTGACTGATCAGGATTTCGAAGCGCTTGCCAAAACCTACGGCCGTATCGGAGGACTCGACCGGCTTGCCACGGTGATCAATCGCGTTCGCGCCGAACGTGGCAACGACAAGGTTCTGTTTCTCGATGGCGGCGACACCTGGCAGGGCTCGTTCGCAGCCAATGCAAGTCGGGGCCAGGACATGGTCGACTGCATGGCCTTGCTAAAACCGGATGCCATGACTGGCCACTGGGAATTCACCTATGGCGAGGCGCGGGTAAAGGAATTGATCAAAGGCCTCGGCTTACCGATTCTGGCGCTCAACATCCGCGAAACTGAGTGGAACGAGCCGGCCTTCGAACCGATGAAAACGTTCGAAAAGGGCGGCGTTAAAGTCGCCGTGCTGGGCCAGGCATTTCCCTATACGCCAGTCGCCAATCCGCGCTGGATGATGCCGAAATGGTCGTTTGGCATCCGCGAGGAGGATGTGCGCGCCAATGTTGAAAAGGCGCGCAGAGCGGGGGCGCAGCTGGTCGTGCTGCTTTCGCACAATGGATTTGACGTCGACCGCAAGCTCGCCACCCGCGTTCCCGGCATCGACGTGATCCTGACTGCTCACACTCACGATGCCTTGCCCGATGTCATCAAGGTCGGGGATACGCTCCTGGTCGCCTCCGGCAGCCATGGCAAGTTCGTGTCTCGTCTCGATCTTGATGTGCAGAACGGGATCAAGGATTTCCGCTACAGGCTGATCCCGCTTTTTGCCGACATCATTCCCCCGGACAAGGACATGGCCGATGCGGTTGCGAAGGCGCGCGCGCCTTACGCCAAAGATCTGGCGCGCGTGATTGGCCATAGCGAGTCGCTGCTTTACCGGCGGGGCAATTTCAATGGCACCTTCGATGATCTGATTTGTGCAGCACTGTTGAAGGAACGCGATGCCGAGATTGCGCTGTCGCCTGGGTTCAGATGGGGCACAAGCGTGCTGCCCGGTCAGGCGATTACCTTCGAGGACATCCATAATGCCACGGCGATCACCTATCCGCAGGTCTACCGGATTTCCATGACGGGCGAGCGCCTGAAGGTGGTGCTCGAGGACGTCGCCGATAATCTCTTCAATCCCGATCCCTACTATCAGCAGGGCGGCGACATGGTGCGTTGCGGGGGGCTTGGCTACGCCATCGATGTGTCGAAACCAATCGGTCAGCGCATTTCGGAGATGACGCACCTGAAATCCGGCAGCGCGATCGAGCCGAAAAAGGAATACATCGTCGCCGGCTGGGCGAGCGTGAATGAAGGCACCGAAGGACCGCCGGTCTGGGAGCTCGTCGAGCGCCATGTCGCGGCCGAGAAAAACGTGCGTGTCGTTCCAAACACAAGAGTGAAAATTTCCGGGGTTTAGTGACGTTCCTGTTACATTCATAAAAAAGAATGTGATATTTGGCTGCGATCTGCCGGGAGGTGGTGATGGCTGATCCGAGAAAGACAAGAGGCGCGACCCGACGTCGCTTTCTGACCGGTGCAGCGGGTCTCGCGGCGGCAGGCGTAACGCAGACGCAAGCCGAAAATGCCAGGAATCTTCCGCCAAACGTTGCCGATTGGACGCGGCAACTGGGCGAAGGCGTTGGGATGCGCGCCTACGGCAATCCTTCGAAGTACGAAAAGAACGTCATTCGGCGCACCGTGCCCTGGCTTACCGCGACGCCGGAATCGTCGGTGAGTTTCACGCCGCTGCATCAGTTGGACGGAATCATCACGCCGAACGGGCTCTGCTTCGAGCGCCACCATGGCGGCGTCGCGGAAATCGATCCCGAAGATTACCGGCTGATGCTGCACGGGCTTGTCGACAAGCCGCTGGTCTTTACGCTCGAAGATCTCAAGCGGCTTCCGTCCGTCAATAGAATTTATTTTCTCGAATGCGCTGCCAACTCCGGGATGGAATGGCGCGGCGCTCAGCTCAACGGCTGTCAGTACACGCACGGCATGGTGCATTGTGTTCAATATACCGGCGTAACGCTGAAATTGCTTTTGGAGCAGGCCGGGCTCAGGCCCGTTGCGAAATGGATCATGGCCGAAGGCGGCGACTCCGCCGCAATGAACCGGTCGATCCCGCTCAGCAAGGCGCTGGATGATTGCCTTGTCGCCTATCGCATGAACGGCGAAATGCTGCGGCCAGAACAGGGCTATCCAGTGCGTCTTGTCGTGCCAGGCTGGGAAGGAAACGTCTGGATCAAGTGGCTGCGCCGGATCAAGGTGGGTGATCAGCCCTGGTTCACCCGCGAGGAGACCTCGAAATACACGGACCTGCTCGAAACCGGGAAGGCGCGTCAGTTCACATTCGTCATGGACGCAAAATCGGTGATCACCTCGCCCTCGCCGCAAGCGCCGGTCAAGCAGAAAGGCTTCAATATCATCTCGGGACTTGCATGGTCCGGCCGCGGCAAAATCAGGCGCGTCGACCTTTCGGTCGATGGGGGCCGCAACTGGCGCAGCGCCCGGATCGATGGGTTGGTGCTGGATAAGGCGTGCGTGCGCTTTTACTTCGAGTTTGACTGGAATGGCGAGGAGCTCCTGCTGCAGTCACGCGCGATGGACGACACCGGATATGTGCAGCCAAGCAAAGACGCCCTGCGGAAAATCCGTGGCGTAAATTCTATCTACCACAACAACGGCATCCAAACCTGGGCGCTCAAGCGCAACGGGGAGCTTGAGAATGTCGAAGTTGGCTAGTCGCAGATCTCTGATCCATCGCGTTGAGACCCGTCCCCACGCGCGCCTGGGGATGCCGGCAGCACTTATGGCGTTATTGTTTGCATATCCTGTTCCGTCATTGGCCCAGGCGACGAAAGATGTGCCGCGCAATTACGGCATCGGTCATGCGGCGATGGCCGAGCAGATCGCCGGGTGGAACATCGACATTCGTCCTGACGGGCAGGGTGCCCCCTCCGGCAGCGGCTCGGTGAAAAACGGCGAAAAGATCTACATGGACAAGTGCGCTGCCTGTCATGGTGAGTTCGGCGAAAGCGCCGGCCGTTGGCCGCAGGTTGCGCAGGGCAGAGGTACACTCGCTTCGCACGATCCGGTGAAAACAGTCGGGTCCTATTTTCCTTACCTGTCGAGTGCATTCGACTATATTCGCCGCGCGATGCCGTTTGGTGACGCGCAATCGCTCGGCAATGATGAGCTCTATGCCGTTACGGCCTATGTGCTCTACTTGAACGATATCGTCGACGACAAATTTGTGCTGTCGAAGGAAACTTGGGGCTCGGTCAAGATGCCGAACCACGCCGGATTCTTCGACGATGACCGCGAAACGAGCGAGAAAGCCTTCTGGAATCCTAATCCCTGCATGAACGATTGCCGGGGCCCCACTAAAATCATCGGCCGCGCAGGGGCCATTGACGTGACGCCGGACGAGAAGACGCAGAAGCGCGGCGTAGAATAGTCGTTCGCACTGTGACACTTGGTCGCTGGAGTGCAAAAGGCAAAACAAGACGAAACTATGCAGTGACCGGGGGCTTTGGGCATGCGGAAGGCGATGGCCCGTCAGTTTTGCGCGCGACGAGGCCGGCAAACACTTGATGGCGTGTTCGCGGCCACGACAACTTTTATGCTGATCATCGGCGGTTTGACCACGGCTTACGGCGTTGACGTCGAACTCGGCCGATATCTTTCATCGGAGTGCATGACATGTCACGGCACTGCGAAAGCCGACAGTACGATCCCCAATATTTTCGGACTGGGCGAAGCACACTTCGTGGAAGTCATCAGGGCTTACCGCGACAAGAAGCTGCCAAATCCGGTCATGCAGACCATTGCAAGCCGGCTGAAAGACGACGAGATTGCCGCGTTGGCTCTTTATTTTCAGACTGCAAAGAAACCAAAATAGACCGAGGGGGACCATGACTGAAATCACGCGTCGCAGCTTTAATTTGCTTGCGGGCGCTTCGCTCGCAGCTCTCTCCACGCCGTTGTTCGCGCCATCGGTTCTTGGCCAGGCCAAGCCGCGCCTCGTTGTCGTGGGTGGCGGGCCAGCAGGAGCAACTGTTGCACGCTACGTAGCGAAAGACTCGGCCGGTGCGATTGACGTGACGCTGATCGAGCCGTTGAAGAATTTCACGACCTGCTTCTTCTCGAATCTTTATGTCGGGGGTTTCCGCGACCTGAAATCGTTGAGGCATAATTACGATAAGGTGCGCAAGGGCGGCGTTAACGTTGTCCCCGTCATGGCGTCATCGATCGATCGCGACAAAAAGCAAGTGTGGATCGCGGGGGGCAGTCGGGTTCCGTACGACCGGCTGGTGATCGCGCCCGGAATCGATCTCAAATGGGATTCCGTCCCTGGCTATTCCGAAGATGCCGCGCAAATCATGCCGCATGCCTGGAAGCCCGGCGCACAGACCGAATTATTGGTCAGGAAGCTCAACGCGCTCAAGGACGGGGACCTGATCGTGATGGTGGCCCCGCCCAACCCGTTTCGTTGTCCGCCCGGTCCTTATGAGCGGGCATCGATGTTTGCGCACGTGCTCAAGAAGAAGGGCCACAAGAAATCGAAGATCATCATCGTCGATGCGAAGCCAACGTTCTCCAAACAGGCGGTGTTCATGGAAGGGTGGGAGAAGCACTATCCCGGAATGATCGAGTGGCAGGATCCCAAGATGCATGGCGGCATCAAGGGTGTCGATCCCAGGACCGGCGAGGTGAAAACTGATCTCTCCACTTACAAGGCCAAGCTCGCCAACATCATTCCGGCGCAGATGGCCGGCAAGATCGCGCGCGATGCCGGCCTCGCCGATCAGTCGGGCTATTGTCCGATCGATCCGGAATCCATGAAATCGAAGGTCGATGCCAATATTTTCGTGGTCGGCGATGCGGCTATCCCCGGCGACATGCCAAAATCGGCCTTCTCCGCCAACAGTCAGGCCAAGGTGGCAGCGATGGTGATCCGGGCCGAGCTCACCCAATCGCGCGCTTTCCCGGCGCGCTATTCAAATACGTGTTGGAGCCTGATTGCGCCCGACGACGACATCAAGATCGGGGCGAGCTACGAACCGGGCGAGGGCAAGATCAAGCAGACCACCGGTTTCGTCAGCCAGAAAGGCGAACCTGCAGATGTGCGAAAACAAAACTACAAGGAGTCGGTCGATTGGTATAACGGCATCGTGGCTGATGTTTTCGGCTGATCGAAATCGTCAATCTTTCCTAACACGCAAACGGCGGCCAAGCGGCCGCCGTTTTTGCGTTGCGGCGTGCTTTCGCCTATGACTGACGCCCCACAAGGCTCCAGGTTCGAGCGCTTCATGGCCAAGCTCAATCTTTCCGTTGCTGTCCGCGACTATGACCGCACCCGCCCCCTGAGCGACGGGCTGGTGCAGATCGACGGTGTCGATCCGGTTTTCATGGCGCTCGACCCGGAGGAAATTTTCTTCCGCGCGTTCCGCCGGGCGGAATTCGACATATGCGAATTGTCGATGTCGAGCTTCACGGTGAAAACGGCGCAAGGCAATTGCCCTTATGTCGGCGTGCCGGCGTTCGTCTCGCGAGCCTTCCGCCATACCGCCATCTACGTGCGCACCGACCGCATCAAAAAGCCAGCAGACCTCAAGGGCAAAAAGATCGGCGTGCCGGAGTATCAACTCACGGCTAATGTATGGGCGCGCGCAATTCTCGAGGATGACCACGGTGTAAAGCCGTCCGACATCCATTGGATCAGAGGAGGGCTTACCGAAGCGGGGCGGCTCGAAAAAATCACCATTACCTTGCCGAAAGATGTGAAACTCGATGACATTCCTAAGGGCCGGACACTGTCGAGTATGCTCGACGCTGGCGAAATCGACGGCTTCATCGGGCCGCGAGTGCCACCTGCCTTTGAGCGGGGCGACCCGAAGGTCGGCTGGTTGTTTCCCGATCCTGTCGCTGCCGCCAAGGATTATTACAAACGCACTGGCATTTTCCCGATTATGCATCTGATCGGAGTGCGGCGTGAGCTCGCCGAGCAGCATCCTTGGTTGCCGGGTGCGGTCTTCAAGGCCTTCGAACACTCAAAGACGATCGCCATCGAAAAGCTCGCCGATACCTCCTCGACCAAAGTGACGCTGCCCTTCGTGGAGGAACGGCTGATAGAGGCGAGGGCGCTGATGGGTGACGACTATTGGTCGTACGGGTTGACGCCTAACCGCAAAACGCTGGAAGCCTTCCTGCGCCACCATCATTCACAGGGTCTGTCGTCGCGGCTGTTGACGGCGGAAGAGTTGTTTCATCCCGGCACGCTCGAAACGTTCAAGCTTTAGCGGCGGCAGAAATGAAGACAGTCTCAAGATTGATTGCATTATCGGCCGCCATGGTGACCAGCATGTCAGTATCAGCGACCGAGATCAGGGTGATGAGCGGCGGGGCGCCGAAGGAAGTCTTTGCGCAGCTCACGCCAAAATTCGAGCAACAGACCGGAAACAAGGTAGTCTTCGTCTACGACGTCCTGACCGCCCTGCGCGAGAAGATCGCGGCGGGCGAAAAAGCCGATGTGCTGGTGATGCCGGTTCCAATGCTCGACGGCTACGCCAGGGACGGAAAGCTGCGCGCCAATACCGAATCAACCTTCGGCACCGTTGGTATCAGCGTGGTTGTCAAACAAGGCGCACCCCAACCGGATATTTCCACGCAGGAGAAATTTCGCGAGGCGATGCTGTCCGCGGGCTCGATCGTGCACGCCACGCCCGGCAAGACCCCAAGTGGCACGCACATGGGTAAAGTGATGGAGCAACTCGGCATCGCGGACGCAGTGGCGAAGAAAGTCGTGCACAGGCCGGCGCTTGAGGGTGGCGTGCAGCTCGTGGCAGAGGGACAAGCCGATATTGGCATTTACCCTGCGAGCGAGGTCGCAAACGTCAAAGGCGTGACAATTATCGGATCATTGCCAGGGGGCATTGAGCTGAACATCGTTTATGGCGGGGCGGCAACGGCCGATAGCGCGGCCGGCGAAGCTGCCGCGGCGTTCGTAAGATTCATGGCGGCGCCGGAAAATCGCAGCGTCTGGAAGCATGCCGGGTTCGATCCTCCCGGCTAGGCTTTCATCGGCTTGAGCTTCACGTGAATGTTCTTCTCCTGCGTGAAGGAGAGCATCTCCTCGAAGCATTCCTCACGGCCGAGTCCGGACTGTTTGAAGCCGCCAAATGGCGCGCCGAGGAAATGCTTGCCGACTTCATTGATCCACACGTAACCGACGTTCACCGCCATCGCCGTGCGGTGCGCGTGGTTCAGATCGTTGGTCCAGATGGAAGCCGTAAGGCCATATTCAACCGCGTTGACCGTTTCGAGCATCTTCGCTTCGTCGTGCCATTTGAAGATGCCCAGCACCGGCCCGAAGATTTCTTCGCGTGCGATGCGGTTTCTCTCTGTCACCGCGAAGACTGTCGGCTCGATGTAGTATCCGTTCTTGAGCGCCGGGTCCGACGGCGGTCCGCCGCCGGTGATCAGCTGGGCACCTTCGCTTTTGGCTGAATCGATAAAGCTCATGACGCGATCGAATTGCGGCTTCGACACGATCGCGCCCATGGTCGTCGCCGGATCGGTGGGAACCCCGGGCTTGTAGTACTTGATCTTGTCCTTCACGCGCGAGACCACTGCGTCGTAGATCTTTTCGTGGATGAAGGCCCGGCTTGTCGAGCCGCATGACTGTCCGCACCAGGTGAAATTCATGCCGCCTATCACTGCAGCGGCGACATCATCCGGATCGGCATCGGCAAAGGCGATCAGCGCGTTCTTTCCGCCAAGCTCCAGCATCGTGCGCTTGACAGTATCGGACGCCGCCTTCATCACCGCGCGCCCGGTCGGGACGCTGCCGATCAATCCGATCATCGCAACATCCGGATGACTTGCGAGCCGCTGTCCGGCCTCGCGTCCGCCCGGCACGACATTGAACACGCCGGCCGGCAACAGCCCCCCGATCAGCTCGGCAAGCCGCAAGGAGGAGAGGGGTGCCTGCTCCGGCGGCTTTAGGACCACGGTATTGCCGGCCGCAAGCGGAGCAGCAGATTTACCCGCGCAAAACATGAACGGATGATTGAAAGGAATTATTCGTCCCACGACGCCCAACGGCTCGCGGACGGAGAAATTCACCGCGTCCGGTCCCATCGGAATAGAAGCGCCTTTCATCTCGGTGACGAAACCGGCGAAGAAATCCACCTGCGCTGCGGCGATCATCGCGTCGCTGACCATCTCCTTCACGGGATTGCCGCAGTCGGCGGCATCGATCATCGCGAGGTCGTTGGC
>JBKPLN010000020.1:0-2577 GCA_046731635.1 Pseudomonadota bacterium
AACCGATGGCACGAACACATCGTCGCACTGGCGGAGCGCCACAAGATGCCTGCGATGTACGGAAGTCGCATTTATGCTGAGGCCGGAGGGCTGATGACTTATGACGCGAGCGTTCCAGATTCGATGCGCCAGGTCGGCGTCTACGTCGGCCGCATTCTCAAGGGCGAGAAACCGGGCGACCTGCCGATCGTATCGTGCAACCGACCAAGTTCGAGCTGGTCATCAATCTCAGGGCCGCGAAAGCGCTTGGCCTCCAAATTCCAGAGAAGCTGCTCGCGCTAGCCGTCGAGGTGATCGAATGAGCCGGTCGATGTCCGCTTTTGGCCCAAAGCAGACATGCTCGTTTGCACTGCACATGTCCCCTTTCGGGGGTAAAGCGGACATGGGCTTTTGCGGAATTTCGCTTTCGCGGTCGCTATTGGGTGTAAAGCGGACATGCGGTTTTGCAGCGCACATGTCTGCTTATGACCCAAAGCGGACATGTGCCACTTCCCGTGTTGTTGCTTGATCCAGTACGATAGCCTGTTCTGAGCCGCGAGGGCGGACCACAAAGCCGCCGAACTGCCGCGAGGAGTGGTATCATGTATGCAACAGGCACCTTGGCCGACTTGGCCGACCCCTTTGTGCAGCCAAGGATCGAGAGGGAGATCAAACAGGAACTATCAAGCCAGAGACTACGTGCTGCGCTGTCTGACCCTGTCAATATAGTTGGAGGGGTGCTTGCACTGATTTTTTGCGTGTTTGCGGCAGTAGCTATAGGCCTTGGTGTTGTTCTCTTTGGGCCTCAATCGAATAGCCCTCAATCAAATCCTGTCCGTCTAATCAATGCGCCGGGCATCACCACCTATTCATCTGCACCACAGAACAGACTGGCCGAGGCTACACCCAACTATAACACTCCGAGCAATCAACCCTTAACGTTGGGTGTGGGAAAAGACATACCGACGCCGAGTAGTTGGGGTAAGGATACCGTGACGCCCCAGCCACAGACGACATGGTGGAGCAAGCTCCGTGAGTATCTCCCCGAAGTCCGTTTTGAAACATCACCGCAACCGAAAACGCAAGCAGCCGTGACGCCACAGCCCCAGTCACAATGGCGGAGCAGACTCAATGAGGCATGGCGCTGGGTCCAGGCCCGTTTGGAAGAAGAATGGGACAAGAAACCACAGCAACCACAGCGGAGCTATGTGCCGCCTCAACGGGGTTATGTGACACCCCAACAGAAACCACAGAACCCTTATCAGCGGATTCAAATGAGGGACGCACAAACTGGCACAGCAGCTGTTACAGCAGCAGTTACAGTTTGAGCGGTCACAGGGATATGATCGGTATGCCCCTCCGCCCCGTAATGGCTGGTATCCAGTCAACCCCCGACAAATTTACTATCGTCAGTACTAATAGAGGAAGGAAGATGCTGATTGAGAGGAACGAGAAAAAGTAGAAAGGGCTTCGGACGGTTTCGCGACCATGGAAAAACTTTTTCGTTCAGCTATTATTTTGGTCGTGGCAGGCCATCAAACGCGCCTGCTGCTTTCATCCATCCTGTCAGCCAATCGTCGCCGAACAACCTCCTGCGGGGCCAGGCTGGGCGCACGAACTGAAGCATGAGCCCGCACTAGCCGTTTTTGTGTGTCGGCTGTACTCTGCCCGCTAGCTGAAGGAAGTCAGGGGCAATCACATGGCCAAAAAGCGAAAGGCGAAGAAAACTAAACGGAAGCAAAAAGCGAAGCGTAGAAAGCGGTCCACCCGCGTATTGGGTGTTCCTATTCCCACCTAAGCTAAGGGCCGCCAGCGTCCGATTGGACAGCGCCATTGTGTGCTTTGCGCTGGATCAATTGCCACCGTTATAGCTTCGCTGTTTGATTAGCGAGCGGCGGAACCTCGTAACTCGCCCCTCTGGAATGGCCGTTAGCCGAACGGCGCCCCTCAGCATCTGGCATCAGGAGTAAAGGTCCATGACAAGATCCGGGAGTCATACCCACAACAGACCCGTTAGTGGCACCCAAGACGGCGCCGAGACCGATTACTACCAGGCAATTGGCTTATGCGCTGGCTGAGCAGCATCAGCTCACCAAGAGGCAGGGGGTGGAAGTGGTCGAAAACCTAGTCGGCCTCATCATTCAGCACTTGAAACGGGGTGAGCGGGTGAAGATCGCCGGACTCGGCTTATTGCAGGTGCGCGAGCGCGCCGCTCGCATGGGTCGCAATCCGAAAACCGGTGAGCCGATCCAGATCAAGGCTTCAAAAAAGGTCGCCTTCCGAGCGAGCAAAGACCTCAAGACGGCGATCTAATCGGCGCGTTTGCCAAAATCCATAGTCACCGGTTGCGACAAGAGCAATCGACGGTACTTTCTAATGTTTGTCGTTCTTTGTTCACGCTCAATTTGAGTAACTGACGCATTGGCCATTTTCCGGGTCTGTTCGCGGTTCTAGGTCAAAAGACAGTTGCGCGGAACTTAAGCGTGGCTTGCTAATTGCTTAAACTATTGCCGCGCTGGTTAGCAGGCGTGTCGAGTGATCACGACCTAATTGGTGTCCAATTTGCTTATGTGGATGGCCATGTGTGCGAAGTCATAG
>JBKPLN010000021.1:0-3009 GCA_046731635.1 Pseudomonadota bacterium
CTCGTAACCTTTGTCGCCACAAATTTCGGATGGCAAGCGGTCTACGGCGCTCTGGCCGGTTTCGCCGCCATCATCGCTGGGCTGTTGTTCGGGGCGTTGCCGAAGGGACTTAAGGGAGCGCCGCTCTCACCACGAAGCTTTGTCGCCATCGCAGAGAACAAGCGCATCATGCTCATTCTACTGGTGACACTGCTGCAAACGTGCGGGCAATTCGCCGTTTTCGTTTATCTGGCTCCGCTGCTCAGCGCATTGAGTGGCGCGGGCGCAGCGATTATCGGCGGCTTCTTTGCATTCTATGGCGTCGTTGGGCTGATCGGTAACGTCGTCGCAAGCAGCATCGTGACGGCGCTCGGAACCCAGAAAACGCTGGCCATCTTTCTTGGCTCAATGCTTCTCGGATTGGCGTTGTGGGCGGTCGGTGCCGGCTGGTTGCCGGCCATGGGAGCAGGCATATTTTTCTGGGGGTTCGGATTTTCCGCAGTCAATTCCCTGCAACAGGCGCGTCTGGTCGCGGCCGCGCCGGATCTCGCGAGCGCGTCAGTCGCGCTCAACACGTCCCTGCTTTATGTCGGACAAGCTATAGGGTCCGGCATCGGCGGACTTTTGTTTGCCCACGAATATTTTCGCTTTATCGGCTTCGTGGGCGTCGCTTTTGTGACGGCCGCGTGCGCAGTTCTTGCGGCCTTCCGGGAATCAGGCGCGCCGACCCAAAAAAAATGAGAGCGTGGGGTTGCGCTGCATCAGTTCCCTTGCCAAGCCCTTCACAGTCGTGAAAATGCGTGACTGTCGAAGCAATGAAATCGCAAAAAGGGACCCGCATGGCCCGCATCCGTTTCGATTTCGGCGCCCTGAAGCTCGACGCCGAATTGCTCGACACTCCAACGGCCAAAGCCATCGCCGCCGCGCTTCCTCTTTCGTCGGCGGTGCTGACCTGGGGCGAGGAAGTTTATTTCGACGTTCCGGTGAATGTGGCGCGTGAGCCTGACGCCCGTGCTGTTATCATCCCGGGAGAAATCGCATATTGGCCGCAAGGCCCTGCGATAGCGATTGGCTTTGGACGCACGCCGATCTCCAAGGGAGACGAAACGCGGCTCGCAAGTCCGTGCAACGTTTTTGCAAGAGCAATCGGCAGCGTGAAGGTGCTGTCGAAGGTGAAGACAGGCGTCGAGGTGAAGGTGAGCAAGCTCGACTAGCGCGACGATCGTTCGCCGGCGTGCCGGCGCACCATCGACAGCGTGAGGTCCCATGCATTGCGGATGTTGACGATGGCCAGCACAAGCAGTCCGCCGCCGAGCATTTCCAGCGCGTAAGCCCAGTCGAAGTAGATCATGATGCTTGCGGCCAACAACGCAAGATAGCCCCCGACCGGCAGCAATCCATACGCGAAATAATCCGGCACGTATTGCCTCAGCTCGGTGCGCACGACCCACACCGTAATGACGATGGACACTGCAATGCCGAGGACGGCCGTTGCACCGATGAGTACGGCGAAAAAGACCGGCCCGTGCGAGGGTACAAGGCACACGGCAGATATAAAGAACACGCTGGTGAAATGGATCACGACGGGACTCATGAACGTGCGAGTGCCCTCTTGATGCTTGTCGCTGAGATATCCGGTGCCGAGCGACACCGCGACAAACAAGAGCGCGAGCAACGTCGCGCCTGCAGTGCCGAGCAAGAGGTAGAATTCATGCCAGGCGTGCAGCGACTCCATGACGACTATCCTCGTCCGACGAATGGCATCTTGTTGGCCATCACCGTCATGAAAAGGACGTTTGTGTCGAGGGGCAGACTCGCCATGTAGACGACAGCGTTGCCCACATGGTCGGCCTCCATGCGCGGCTCGATCATCTTGCGGCCATCAGGCTGCAGGACGCCTTCACCCTGCACCATGCGCTCGGTCAGCGGTGTCGCGGCATTGCCGATGTCTACCTGGCCACAGCAGATGTCGTACCGCCGGCAGTCGAGTGACGTCGATTTGGTGAGCCCGGTGACCGCATGCTTGGTTGATGTGTAGGCGATCGAATAAGGCCGCGGCGCATGCGCCGAGATCGAGCCGTTATTGATGATGCGGCCGCCGCGGGGCGACTGGCTCTTCATGATTTTGATCGCTTCCTGCGTGCACAGGAACATGCCGGTGAGGTTCGTCGCCACGACGTTCTGCCAGGCTTCGAATGGCAAATCTTCCAGAGGGACCGCGGGCGCTCCGATGCCGGCGTTGTTGAAAAGCACATCAAGCCGGCCGAAGGTTGATTTCACGATTGCGAACAGTGCGAGTATCGACTCGCGCTTGGATACATCGGTCGGCACGGCCAACGACTGCGCCCCGGCGGCATTGATTTCGCCGGCGACCTTGTCAAGCATCTCCTTGCGGCGGCCTGCCAGCACAAGATTGTAGCCCGCCTTGGCGAGCGCAATCGAGACCGCCCGGCCGACGCCGGTCCCGGCTCCTGTTACCAGTGCAATTTTCGCAGACGCAGCCATCGGGGGATCCCTTTCGTGCTCATTTCCAAGGATGCCCGCATATCATAAAAGCGCGCGCCCGCCATCAGCGGTGGAGAGCGACGATATCGATTCTAGCTTGCGAGAGCGGTGGGTACTTCGCTCGGCAGGAAGGCGCTGGGCGTTTGCAGGCGCCCGCTGATTTCGGCGACCGTGACAGGCCTGCCGAACCGATAGCCTTGCATCGAGTGAACGCCGGCGGCGCGCAGGAACAGCTGCTGGTCGGCGGTCTCCACGCCTTCGGCGGTTACCTGCATGCCGAGGCCGCGGCCGAGGCTGACGATTGCATGCACGATCGCCGCGGCATCGGTGGCTCTTTCGATCGATCGCACGAAACTGCGGTCGATTTTCAGCTTGTCGAATGGAAAACGACGCAGATAGAGCAGGCTGGAATAGCCGGTGCCGAAATCGTCCAGCGCGAGCCGCACGCCCAGGGCTTTGAGACGCACCATCGCGGCTTCCGCGGTGTCGACATTGCCGAGCAGCACGCTCTCGGTCAGTTCCAGC
>JBKPLN010000022.1:0-3549 GCA_046731635.1 Pseudomonadota bacterium
GCAGTGATGAGGAGATCCAGACGGCTTTTGGCGCTTTGCGCGGATTGCAAGTTGCCGGACTTGTGATCGGTTCCGACCAATTCTTCAATAGCCGGAGCGGACAACTCGCCTCACTGGCGCTCCGGCACTCGCTTCCGGCGATCTACCAATACCGCGAGTTCACTGCCGCTGGCGGGTTAATCAGCTATGGCGTCAGTCTCGCCGACGCATTCCAACTTGCCGGCGTCTATACCGGCCGCATTCTCAGCGGCGAGAGGCCTGCCGACTTACCGGTCCAGCAGTCAACGAAGGTCGAGCTGAGCATCGACCTCAAGACCGCCAGGGCGCTCGGCCTTACAGTACCGCCAGGGCTACCTGTGGCCGCCGACGAGGTGATCGAATAAGACCGCGATGTCCGCAACGCGCGCTGCCGAGAACGGCGCGACCGTTTCGCAGCTCAATGCGATCTTTGGCTGGAGTGGTACGGCGATGCCATCGCTTTACATGCAGGCCGCAGACTGCAAGCGGCTCGCACAGGAAGCGATGTCGAAAGCGCGAGAACGAAACTACAACATCTATTCGCTCACCTATGCAGGAGGTGAGGGCCGCAATGGTGCGGTCGAGAGGACTCGAACCTCCACATCTTGCGATGCTAGCACCTCAAGCTAGTGCGTCTACCAATTCCGCCACGACCGCATGGGAAAGGACGTGGAGGCCTGAGAGCCTCGCGTCCAATGACGGCGGACCATGTAACAAATAGGATGTTGAGGGACAAGGCCCGCGGGCGCGCGCCGGAAACTTAATTTCCTAGCAGCCACAAACCCTTGCTGCGGCCGCTCAACGCATGTCTGGCGGGCGTGGCAGCAGTTCCGCAACATTGACTGCGATGCGGTTTCCGTTCACGACCACCGTCCCCTTGGCCACCGGCAGGTTGTTCGCAAGGATGCTGACCGCGTCTTCTTCGGAGGCGTCCAGCTCGATGATCGCGCCGCGACCAAGCCGCAGCACTTGATGAATAGGCATGGATGTGGTGCCAAGCACCACGGTGATATCAACGGCGACCTTGTCGAGTGTAGCCACGTTCTTCCCTATATTGCGCATCAGAGGACTATGGCGAGCAGGTATAAGGTCACCATGGTATGGTGAACGAGTGGTTAACGCGCGAAACACGTTGGTAATCGGCCTCCCAGCGCCCGCTGGGTCGCCGGCGGTGGAATGGCGCGTCAGCGATTCTCCCCTCGCCTATGAGGAAGCGGTCGCCACGATGGAACGCCGCGCGGCGGCAATCGCCGCCGGTCAGGGACGCGAACTCATCTGGCTAGTGGAGCACCCGCCCCTCTATACGGCGGGCACGAGTGCAAATTCGAGCGACATCGTCGACGCCCGGTTCCCGCTCTACCAAACCGGCCGCGGGGGGCAGATGACCTATCACGGGCCTGGCCAGCGCGTCGCTTACGTGATGCTCGATCTCAAACGACGCGCCCAGGACGTCCGCCGGTTCGTTGCCACGCTCGAGGAGTGGATCATCCGCACGCTTGCCGCATTCAATGTGCGCGGCGAGCGGCGCGACGACCGAATTGGGGTTTGGGTTCGGCGGCCCGAGAAGGGCGAAGGGCGCGAGGACAAGATTGCCGCTATCGGTATCCGCGTGAAGCAATGGGTGACGCTGCACGGCATTGCGCTCAACGTCGACCCGGACCTGTCGCATTTTTCCGGCATCGTGCCGTGCGGGGTCAGCGATCAGCGCTTCGCGGTGACCAGCCTCTCCGACCTCGGATGGTTGGTGTCAATGGCGGAAGTCGACATGGCGCTGCGGCGCGAGTTCGAGCCCCTGTTCGGGCCAACGATCGATCAGACTGTCGGCAGCACCGAGAATGAATCGACTGCGGCGGCACCCTCTCGAAGATCGTCCATGGTGCCCTCGCGCTGATCGACCGCGCGGACCAACGCCCCCATTGGACCGCGGCGGCAAGTCTCAACCATCGATTCAACTGCCGCACGAGGACCGGTAAACACGGCCTCGACCGAGCCATCGCGACGATTGCGCACCCAGCCGTGCAATCCGCGCCTGTACGCTTCGTCTTCGACAAACGCGCGATAGCCGACGCCTTGAACCCGGCCGCGCACTGCGACATGTCGAATGATGCTGTCGCTCACGCAAAATCCCCCGCCTCGATAACGCGGGTGCCGGTCCAACGCGAAGCCGACCAGTGCTCGACAGAGCGGATATACGATTCGGGCAATTTCCAGCTCCGCGCGGCCGAAGCGACCATCTCTACATATCCTGGGCGCGGACTGCCGACGGCACGCCTCCGCAGCAGGTAGATCATGGCGCGTACGCGTCGCGTCCCATGACGGACCGGCAGATAGCGAATCTCATAAAGGCCCCGATGCAGCAATTCATAGGCGTGCAGCGCGGCCATGTCGCGCGGCGTAAGCCGCCAGAGCACGCCGTGCACCGTGTCCCCTGCGCTTGTCGCGACCGACCCCCAGCCGTCGATGCCGACAAAAAAACGATAACCGCTGAGCGCTGCTGGACCGAGCGCGCGCGCACCGGGACAACGGCGCTTCATCGCCCGACGATCCATGTTCGAGCCATAAGCGAAATAAAGCGTCATCAACCCCGCATACCAGACCTCTGGCCTGCCTGTCAGCGTGAGCGGCGAATGGCCTGGTCCAGACGGTCTATTTCCCGCTCATAATCGTCGGCAGTCGCGTCCTCCTGATCCTCGTCGTGGACGGGATGCTGCTCGTTGCCCCCGTCAATTCTTGGGGTGAACCCGCCCCCGACCGGCTCTTCTTCTTCGGCAACCTCATCATCTGGTGCCATGGAATCCGGCGGGGTTTGCGGCGGATCCCGTCGACGCAGATCGTCGGGCAACACGTCAGGCGGAGCGTTCGTTTCCGGGTCCGGCGCTTTGCGCCGTCGTCGGGGTTCGTTAGCCATGGTCCGACTCCCTCTTATGTGTCGGGAACCAACGCCGCCCTATTCACGAGGTTCCTACGAGCCCACCACGTTGTGGCCGAGTAGTCGAGCAGCGTGTTGTGGCCTTGGTAAGCAGTGACCGAGGTCGTGTTGATGATGCAGGCGCCCTTGTTCATATGCGCCAGCGCGTGCTTCACCATGTAGAAGAAGCTGAAGACGTTGGTGCGGAACGTGCGCTGGATTTGCGCAGCGTCGATCTCACGAACATTCTCGGTCTCGTGCTGCTCGGCCGCGTTGTTCACCAGAATGTCGATACGCCCGAACTTCTCGAGCGCCTTGTCCACGGCTGACTTGCAGAATTTCTCCTCGCCGACGTCGCCGGAAATCAGAATCGGGTCGCTTCCTTCACGTTTCACCAGTTCGCTTGTCTTGTTGGCGTCCTTATGTTCCTCGAGGTAGATGATTGCGATCTTCGCGCCCTCCCGCGCCATGGCAACTGCAACGGCGCGTCCGATCCCGCTGTCTCCGCCCGTGATGATCGCCACTCTATCCTTCAGCTTGCCGACGCCCGGATATCTTGGCTCGTAGTCCGGCTCAGGCCGCATCTTGCTTTCAACGCCGGGCTGGTGGTCCTGCCTTTGAGC
>JBKPLN010000023.1:0-7191 GCA_046731635.1 Pseudomonadota bacterium
CCAGGAACAAACCGCGCAAGCGTCTCGTCTGGAGCGTCGGCGTAAGTTCGCGTGGATCGACGTAATCGTATTCGATCGCATAGCCCGGACGAATAAACCGTGCGTTCTGCAAACCCGGAATCGTCGCCACCAATGCATGCTGCACTTCTTCCGGAAGCGACGTCGAAATGCCGTTTGGATAGACAGTGTGATCGTCGAGACCTTCGGGCTCCAGAAAAATCTGGTGTCCGTCGCGCTCGCCGAATTTCACGATCTTGTATTCGATCGACGGACAATAACGCGGTCCGCGGCTTGCAATCTGCCCCGAGTACATCGGCGAGCGATGCACATTCTCGCGTATGATCTTGTGGGTGGCCTCAACGGTCCGCGTGATGCCGCATTCGACCTGGGGATTTTCGATGCGAGTTGTCAGAGCTGAAAACGGCTCCGGCGGGTCATCGCCGCGCTGCATCTCTAGCGCGGACCAGTCGATCGTGCGGCCGTCCAGCCGCGGCGGCGTTCCAGTTTTCAGGCGGCCAAGTCGAAAGCCCAGCCTGTCCAGTGTGCGTGAAAGGCCTATCGACGGCCCCTCGCCCACCCGGCCAGCCGGTATTTGCTTTTCACCGATATGAATAAGACCGCGCAGAAATGTGCCGGTCGTAAGCACAACGGCGCCGGCCGCAATCTCGCGGCACCCTGACGTTTTGATACCGGCAATCCGGCCGTTCTGGAGGACCAGGTCGTCGGCTTCGGTCTCGATGATTTCGAGGCTTGGAATAGCGCGGATCGCGGCCTGCATCGCAGCCGCGTAAAGCTTGCGGTCGGCCTGAGCGCGCGGGCCTCGCACGGCGGGTCCTTTGCGGCGGTTCAGGATCCGGAACTGGATTCCGCCAAGATCGGCGACGCGACCCATGAGACCGTCAAGCGCATCGATTTCGCGAACCAGATGACCTTTGCCGAGCCCGCCAATGGCGGGATTGCAAGACATCGCTCCAACAGTTGCGAACCGATGGGTAATCAAGGCCGTGCGCGCACCCCTGCGTGCGGCCGCAGCCGCTGCTTCGCAGCCGGCGTGGCCGCCTCCAATCACCACAACGTCGAATCGGCTGGCCATCGATACCTCGGAGGGCGCGGTTTTAGCGGAGGCCTCCGTGGGGGTCAAAACCACCCGTTTCCGCCAAATGTTTCACGTGAAACACCGGGCAGCATCGACCGGGTCATCGAGCGGAAACGAGGGCAAGGACCGCCAACCTTACTTGCCGATACAGAAATCGCGGAAAATGACATCGAGAATGTCTTCGACATCGACCCTTCCGGTCAGTCGGCCAAGGGCTCGCGCAGCAGTTTGCAACTCCTCGGCCAGCAGGTCCTCCTGGCTCGCGATGTCGTGCCCCAATGCTCGGCGCAATGCATCACGCGTACCTTCGAGCGCGCGCCGATGGCGCTCGCGGGTCACGAGGGCTGATTCGCCGCCGACCAAAAAAGCTTCGGCATGCTGGGTGAGGGCAGCCAAAAAAGCGTCGACGCCTTCGCCGGAGACAGCGGAAACATTGAACTTCGTTTCACTCAACTTGAATTCCGGTTCATTCGTACGCGTTGACTGATTTTTAACCACGTCCGTTAAAGGTTCGGTAAATCTGCAATCCGATTCATTGCTTCTCTTGCTCTGACATTGATCTTCATTTCTTCGTCTGTCCTGAAGCAGGTCAATCTTATTGCGCACCAGCCAAATCGGCATGGTGAGCGACTCTCTTTCAGCAGGCGCGGAGAGAGCCGTTGGCCCGGTCATCGCCTCGCCGGCATCCACCACCCAAAGCACCAAATCGGCCGCAGTTGCGCGCTCGCGAGCCCGGCGCACGCCCTCAAGCTCGATCGGATCGGTGGTCTCGCGAATTCCCGCAGTGTCAAGCAGCGTCACCGGAAGCCCGCCAAGATCAAGATGGACTTCGATCACGTCGCGAGTCGTGCCGGCATAAGGCGAAACGATTGCGGCTTCGCGCCTGGCAATCCGATTGAGCAGTGTGGACTTGCCGGCATTTGGCGGACCGGCAATGGCGACGACCAAACCCTCACGCAGCCG
This sequence comes from Pseudomonadota bacterium, assembly GCA_046731635.1. Taxonomy (GTDB): domain Bacteria; phylum Pseudomonadota; class Alphaproteobacteria; order Rhizobiales; family Xanthobacteraceae; genus Pseudolabrys. The sequence continues at coordinate 2,060 of JBKPLN010000023.1, forward strand.
TTCGCCGCGCCCGCTGTCCGCAAGCACTGATCCAATTTCGCCTTCAAGCGCACGAGCAATCTGCAAGGCCGGCGTCACGAGATCCTGCGGCACATCAGCCTCGTCCGAGAAGTCGATGCCCGCTTCAATCAGCGCCAATGCCTGAATCAGTTGCGCGCGCCAATTTTCCGCACGATTTCCCAATGCCCCCGTCATCTGGCGAAACGCGAGTCGACGCTGAGCCTCGGTTTCTGCCATCACCAGATCGGCAAGACCTTCGACCGAGGTGAGATCGATCTTGCCGTTCTCGAAAGCACGGCGGCTAAATTCGCCTGCTTCAGCTGGACGCAAGCCTGCAACTTTCGACAGGGTGGCAAACACGGATGCAATCACTGCCCGCCCGCCGTGAAGCTGAAGCTCGGCAACGTCCTCGCCCGTTTCGCTGTGTGGAGCCGGAAACCAAAGCACTAGAGCCTGATCAATAGCCTCGCCATCGCTTCCGCGGATACGAGCCAACGTCGCCGTCCGTGGAGCAGGCACTTTTCCAATCAGTGTCTTCAGTGCCTCGCCCGCGTGCGGACCGGACATGCGCACGACAGCAATCGCCGCCGGTGGCCGGCCGGAGGAGAGGGCATAGATAGTTTCACGCGCTAGGTCAGACATCGCGGCGCACGGAAGCGCCGAGACGGGCAGGGGTCAAGTCTTACGGCAAGTCGTGCCAGGATTGGCGCAGCCGACAAAATAGCATTATCGGTTTGAAACCCTGATCTATCGCGGAGGGCGCCATGACACGAAGGCTACCGCTGCTCGCCATTTTGCTCTCGATTGGATTTGCAGGCTGCACGGGTTCGATCGCACAGGCACAGGGCGATCTCGCGCGCGCCTATCGCGTGATCGCGTCAAAGCAATTCGTCGATCTGACTCATAGTTTCGGACCTGAGTCGCCCGTATGGTCGGGGTTTGGTCAGGCAAAAATGACCCCGGCATCCGATCCAAAAACCCGCGAGGCGTATACCATCTCCAAGGACGGCTTTCGCGCCACTTACTATCAAATGGTTGGACAGTACGGCACGCACGTCGATCCGCCGGCACATTTCGACGAGAAGGGGATCACGATGGACGACATCCCGCTCAAGCAAATGGTCTTGCCGCTGATCGTGCTCGACAATACGCCCTATCTCGCCAAGGATCCCAACCATGCGTTTTCGGTTGCGGATCTCAAGGCGTGGGAAAAACGGCACGGCCGCGTTCCACGCGGCGCCTTCGTGGCCTTACGAACGGACATGTACAAGGATTGGGAAACCAACCCGGAGTGATTCAAGCGCAGTCCGTTTCCCGCTTGGGCTTTTGAAACCGTCAAGTTCCTCTATCAACAGCGTGGTGTGACCGCTACCGGACACGAGTCGCTGGACACAGACACGACCGAAAAAATGGAGTCCGAAACCTATCTCCTTCGGCACGGCCATTATCAGATTGAAGTCATGGCCAATCTCGACAAGGTCCCGCCCAGGGGCGCGCTGATCGTGGTGACCTGGCCAAAGGTGCAGAAGGGACTAGGCTTCCCGGCGCGGGCATTCGCAATCCTGCCCTGACGGGCGGCGGCCGGAGCAGCAATGCAGGAACGAATTGCCGCAGCGAGCCGTTCTAGCAGCAACGCGGAGTGCCATGGCCATCGCGGCATCGCGTTGAAAGCAGTAATCCCATGCGAACTCCTTTGACTTTGCTGCTCGCTACTGCAGCCGCGTTACTGGTCGCCGCCTGTGGCGATAGTGCCAAATTATCTGAGCAAGCCACGACTGGCCCCAATCCCGAGCTTCCGGCACCGACCAAGACGCTTATTCCAACAGTGAATATCGCGACAGCGAAAGGATGGCCTGAGGACGGAAAGCCGAAAGGGGCCGCAGGCCTGGGCGTCAACGCATTTGCCAAGGGGCTCGAACATCCCCGCTGGTTATTCGTGCTGCCGAACGGCGACGTGCTCGTCGCCGAGAGCAATGCACCTCAACGTCCTGACGATGCAAAGGGGATCAAAGGCTGGGCTTACAAGACGGTACAGAATTGGGTGGGCGCAGGCGTCCCCAGCCCCGACCGCATAACCCTGCTGCGCGACAAGGACGGTGACGGGGTTGCCGAGACACGGACTGTCTTTCTAAAAAAAGTCTATTCACCCTTCGGCATGGCTCTGATCGGCAACGATCTCTACGTGGCCAATGCAGACGCGATCATGCGATTCAAATATCAGGAGGGTACAACGGAGATCACGGCCGCCGGCGAGAAGGTGACTGATCTTCCCGGAGGATCCATCAATCATCACTGGACGAAGAATATCATCCCGAGCAACGATGGGACCAAGCTCTATGCGACGGTCGGCTCAAACAGCAACGTAGGAGAGAATGGTCTCGACGCCGAACAGATGCGCGCCACGATTCTGGAAGTCGATCTCAAGAGTGGGCAGTCGCGTGTATTCGCCACCGGTTTGCGCAATCCGAACGGAATGGCGTGGGAACCGCAAACCGGACAATTGTGGACCGTCGTAAACGAACGTGACGAGCTCGGCAGCGATCTGGTACCTGACTATCTCACGTCCGTGAAAGATGGCGCCTTTTATGGCTGGCCTTTCAGTTACTGGGGCCAGCACGTTGATGATCGTGCAAAGCCACAAAATCCGGAACTCGTCGCAAAAGCAATCCGGCCGGATTACGCCCTCGGCAACCACGTAGCGCCGCTGGGACTCGTCTTCGCCGAAGGCGCGAAGCTGGGAGATCAATTCGCGCGCGGTGTCTTTATCGGGGAACACGGCTCGTGGAATCGCAAACCGTTAAGCGGCTACAAGGTCGTGTTCGTTGCTTTCTCCGATGGAAAGCCGACGGGCATCCCGATTGATGTCCTCACCGGTTTTGTCAGCGACGACAAGATGGCCTTCGGTCGCCCGGTAGGCGTAGCAATTGCGAAGGACGGAACGCTGCTTGTCGCCGATGATGTCGGCAATACGATCTGGCGCGTCTCGTAAGCAGCGCAAACCAGTACGCGCTAGATGATTTCGGTCAATCCTGATCCGCGCTAGGCTGCGAGGTCGGCTGCTCGGAAAATGCGCACGTGAACCGCCTCAGCGAAGCAACATCGCCATATCTGCTCCAGCACAAGGACAATCCGGTGGATTGGTGGACCTGGGGTCCTGAGGCATTGGCCGAAGCGAAGTCCTCCGATCGGCCAATTCTGCTTTCGGTTGGTTATGCCGCGTGCCACTGGTGTCACGTGATGGCGCACGAATCGTTCGAGGACGAGGCAACCGCCCGCGTGATGAACGACCTGTTCGTCAACATCAAGGTCGACCGCGAAGAGCGGCCTGATATCGACCAGATCTACATGAACGCCCTGCATCTGCTCGGCGAGCAGGGCGGCTGGCCACTGACCATGTTTCTCACGCCGCGCGCCGAGCCGGTGTGGGGCGGCACATATTTTCCGAAGGAGTCGCGTTTCGGCCGTCCGGCCTTTGTTGACGTGTTGCGTGAAGTCGCGCGGCTATTCCGTGAGGAGCCGAACAGGATCGAACAAAATCGCGCTGCGTTGCTGTCACGGCTGGCCGAGAAGGCGCGCCCAGCCGGCAAAGTGACGATTGGATTGAAGGACCTAACTGCCATCGCAATGCAGATCGGCAACATGTTCGATTCCGTTAATGGCGGTCTGCGCGGCGCACCGAAATTTCCGCAACCGGCCATTCTGGAGATGCTGTGGCGTGCCGGGCTTCGCACCAACGACGTCCGCTTTTTCGAGACGGTCGAGCATTCGCTCAAGCGCATGAGCGAGGGCGGCATTTACGATCACCTTGGGGGCGGTTTCTCTCGTTACTCGGTGGACGAGAAGTGGCTCGTGCCGCATTTCGAGAAGATGCTCTACGACAACGCGCAATTGCTTGAACTGCTGGCTTTGGCGTTTCAACGCAGCGGCAATCCGTTGTTCCGTCAGCGCGCACGCGAAACTGTCGGCTGGCTCGCGCGCGAGATGACGACGCGCGAGGGTGCATTCGCGGCCTCGCTCGACGCCGATTCGGAAGGCGAGGAGGGCAAGTTTTACGTTTGGTCCTACCAGGAAGTCATAAAGGCGCTTGGCCTTGAAGATGGCGAATATTTTTCTCGCCACTACGACGTGAAACCCGGCGGCAATTTCGAGGGTCACAGCATCCTCAATCGGCTCGCCGACCTTCCGCGGACCGAAGAGGACGAAAACCGTCTGACGCACCTTCGCGCCAAGCTGTTGGCAGTGCGCGACATGAGAGTGCGGCCCGCTCTCGACGACAAGGTATTGGCCGATTGGAATGGGCTGATGATTGCAGCGCTGGTCAATGCGGCAGTCATTCTTGACGAGCCCTCATGGCTGAACATGGCCAGGCAGGTTTTCGCTTTCATCGAACAGAACATGAGCAGAGGATCCCGACTTGGGCATTCCTGGCGCGGGCACAGGTTGCTGTTCCCAGGCCTGGCATCCGACTTTGCGAACATGATTCGCGCCGCATTGGCGCTGCATGAGGCCACCGGCGAGCGAAGTTACCTCGAACGAGCACTCGATTGGCAGGCGGCATTCGATTCGCACTACATCGATTCAGAGACTGGCCGATATTTTCTTTCCGCCGATGATGCTTCCGATTTGGTATTACGTCCCCATTCAACCCAGGACGATGCCACGCCCAATCCAAACGCGGTGGCCGCGCAAAATCTTGTCAGGCTGGCTGCAATGACAGGGGACAATAAATGGCGCGAGAAAGCCGACATGCTGGTCGACGGAATTCTTTCGGCGGCCGAACGCAATCTGTTCGGTCATGTGGCATTGCTCAATGCCCTCGATTTGCGGCTCCGGGGTGCGGAGATCGTAGTGACTGGGAAAGAATCAGAACCATTCGTGCAAGCGGCGTTGAGGCTGCCATTTGTTGAGCGAGTTGTCCTGCGCGCAGCGAGTCCAACGAATCTGCCGGCGTCACATCCGGCACAAGAGAAGCTAAAGGCAGCACCGGCAACAGCAGCTTTCGTATGCGTTGGCGAGCGCTGCTCGCTACCGCTCATCCACCCGGGCGATATCGCCGCCTCGGTGGCGGCGATGCGCTCTTAATTAGTCCTCCGAAAGCTTTAGGAAAGATCGAAGTTCGCCTGGCGTCGAAG
>JBKPLN010000024.1:0-2744 GCA_046731635.1 Pseudomonadota bacterium
GTCAAGATCGTCGTGCCATTCCCGGCAGGAGGAACGGCTGACGCCGTTCCAAGGATTGTCGGCGACTGGCTGTCGCGCAAGTGGGGCCAGACAGTGATCATCGAAAATCGTACAGGTGCAGCCGGAAATATCGGCGCCGAGTCGGTTTATCGCTCACCGCCTGACGGATACACGCTGCTCTGCGCTCCGCCTCCGCCGCTCGTGATCAACCAGAATCTTTATCCGAAGCTCGGCTTCGATCCGACCAAATTCGAACCGATCATCGTGACGGTTCAGGTACCAAACGCGCTGATTGTGAACCCGAACAATATCAAGGCATCGACGCTGGCGGAGCTGATCGAATACCTTCGCAGCAACCCCGGCAAGGTGACGAGCGCGACGCAAGGCAACGGCACCACGTCGCATCTCACATCCGAATTGTTCCAGTTGATGGCAAAGGTAACGCTGCGTCACATTCCCTATCGAGGCTCGGCCCCCGCGCTCCAGGGTCTGCTCGCCGGCGACGTCGATTTGATGTTCGATAACCTGGGCGTCTCACTGCCGCTCGTCGACGCGGGCAAGCTCAAATTGCTTGCCGTTGCATCTGCCAATCGCTTGCCGACCCTGCCGGATGTGCCGACGATCGGCGAAATGCTGCCTGGCTTCGAAGCAGTCGCCTGGTATGGCATCGTGGCTCCGCCCAATACCCCGGAAAAGATCATCAGCAAGATCAACGCCGACGTAAATGAGGCCCTCCGCCAAACCGAAGTTCAGGACCAGTTGAAGAAACTGTCCGGGGAGATTGTTGGTGGCACAGTCGAACGCACGTCCAGGTACATGCGCGAGGAAGTCGACCGCTGGGGAAACGTCATCAAGGCTGCAGATATCAAGCTGCAGTGACAAATCAGACGGTTATCCAGGCGCCATTCGCGTCCGCCGACTTGAAAACCGCTTCGAGCGCAGCTGCCGTCTGCAAAATACCGTCAGGCTGAATCGGAAACTTCCCCTGCCCCAATGCTGCCCGTGCGAAGTAGTCGAGATTGCGTCCGAGATGATTGTCTGCAGGCCGGTCGATGATTTGCGGTTCTTTTCCTGCGCGCCGTACGATCGCGCGCGTTTCGCTGACGCTCTCCGCCCAGCAGTTTTCGCCAAAAATCGCGACGCGCCAGGTAAACGGCGTCTTCATGGTCGTGGCGAGCGTGCCGGTTGCGCCATTCTCGAATTCGATGAGGGCTGAGGTGGTGTCGCCCGTGGCGAGCTTGAGAGCGCGCGCTTTCGAGAGGGCGCTGATCCGCTTCATCGGTCCCACAAGATCGCGAAAGCAATCGAGCACATGGACGCCCATGCCGGTCATTCCGCCGGATCGGCTTTCCTCGGCGCGCAGCCGCCAGCTGTCGGCCGGATAATTCGCCAGCCAATCGTGGCTGTAATTTCCTTCGGCATGCATGATCGTCCCGAAGGCCCCGGTCTCCTTGAGCTCCGCCAGGACGCGCATTGAAGGCATCAGCCGGAAATGGTGCCCGACCGCAATCACGATATTGGCCCGCCGGCAGGCGTCGAGCGCAGCCTGGGCATCGGCTTTGGTCAACGCGAACGGCTTTTCGCAGTAGAGATGCTTGCCCGCGCCGGCAATCGCTTCGACCTGCCTCCGATGCATCGTGTGCGGGGTTGCAAGTACAACGGCTTCGATCGATTGGTCGGCCAGAACTTCATCGAGCGAAGTGCCAAGTGCAATCCGCCGCTCGGCGGCGAAATCTCGCACCGTTTCAGGTTCGAGCGTGATGCCGCGGACGAAACGTAACGGTGTGCCGAATTCGCGCGCCGCCTTCACCAGGGTTTTGCCCCACCACCCGAGACCGACGATTGCAGTATTCAGCATACAAACGCGACTACACCGTGGCCGGGGCGCCCGGCTGCTTTAGCGGATGCGCGCGAGCGAAGGCATCGATCTTGTTCAGATCGTCGACGATGCCCTTCACGGTTGGATAGGGCGCGAGGTCGCATTTGAAATAGGCTGCGCCCACGGCCTGGCCGGCAAGGCAAATGTCCGCGATCGTGATCGTATCGCCCTGACAATAGCGGCCGGTCTCCTTCGAACCCGAAAGATGCGTTTCCAAAGCCGTCAGCGCGGCCGTATGCCAGTGGTGACCCCACTTCAGGACGCCGGCTTCGTCGATCTTGTATTCATGCGCAAGATATTCGCGCACACGCGGAACGATCAACGGGTGCGTGTCGCAGGCAATGATCTGCGCGAGCCCGCGAACGCGCGCCCGTGCCTTCGGGTCTTTCGGCAAAAGCGGTGGATTGGGATGTGTCTCATCAAGATATTCAAGGATCGCGAGGGATTCGAACAGCACCGTGCCGTCGTCCAGGATGAGGGCGGGGATTGCCATCATCGGATTGATCTTGCGGAATTCCCCCTCGCGTTGGTGTCCCTTCATCAAATTGACTTCGATCACTTCGTCCGGCGCAAGTCTCTTCAGATTGAGCGCAATGCGAACGCGATAGGTCGCCAAAGAACGCCAGAATGAGAACAACTTCACGACGTCTCTCCTCTTGTGCTGTCTACTGCTTTTTCCGACTCGACCAGTACACCGACATCTGCGAGCCGTCGCCGCCGCCAAAGCCGTGCTTTGTCGCGTCCTCGAAACCGGAAAGCGCAGCCTTGGTCACGCGCATATCGGCACCCCGTCCTTCACCTGTTTCGACCATCGTTCGCAAATCCTTTACGCCGTTGGCAATGCTGAACGTGGTCGGCCCGGGAT
>JBKPLN010000025.1:0-8418 GCA_046731635.1 Pseudomonadota bacterium
CGCTTGCTGGGCCACGCCAATCTTGCCGGTCACACGACGATCGGTCCCCGCACCGTCATTCATCCATTTGCTTCGCTTGGCTCGCCTCCGCAGTCGTACAGCTATCGTGGGGGGCCGACCAAGCTGGTGGTTGGCGCCGACTGCGACATCCGCGAAAATGTGACAATGAATATCGGAAGCGAGGACGGTGGCGGCGTCACCGAGGTAGGCAACAACTGTTTTGTCATGGTGGGCTCACACATCGCGCACGACTGCAAGGTGGGAAACCACGTCGTCTTTTCGAATAACGTTCTTCTCGCGGGCCATGTTGAGATCGGCGATCGTGTGGTGTTCGGTGGCGGAGCGGCGGTACGGCAATTCGTCCGCATAGGCGAAGGCGCCATGATTGTGGGATTGAGCGGGGTTCGCGCCGACGTCATTCCTTACGGCATGGTTCATGGGCCGCTCGCCGATCTGATCGGCCTCAATGTAGTTGGCATGCGCCGGGGCGGTCTGGCCAAGGCGGATATACAGCGTGTTCGATCGGCGTATCGATCGCTGTTTTTCGGGGAGGGTGAATTTCGGGCGCGGGTTGACCAAGTGGTTTCGGAATATGGTGACAATGCATTGGTCGGCAAGATCATCGAATTCATTCGCGCCGGAAAACGGCCGCTGACAATGGCCGTCAAGCGTAGCGGGGCGGAAGAGGAAGCATGAACACCCGGCCGGCAGGCGGGGAGCAGGGTCCGCTGGCGATGCTGTGCGGCGGCGGCAGTCTCCCGCTGACCGTGGCGGACAAAGTGGCGAGCAGCGGAAGACCGGTGTTGCTCTTTCCGCTGCGCGGTGCTGCGGAGGGCCTTGGGGTCGAGCGTTACCCGCACCACTGGGTCCACATTGGCCAAATCGGCAAATTTCTGCGGCTGGCGCGTGCGGCCGGCTGCCGGGACGTGGTTTTCATCGGATCACTGGTTCGGCCGTCGCTGTGGCATGTGCACCCCGATCTCAAAGGGCTCAGTGTGCTGCCGCGCGTTTTCGCTGCTTATCGTGGCGGTGATAATCATCTGCTGAGCGGCATGGGCAAGCTGCTCGAGGACGAAGGCCTGCGCCTGGTCGGTGCTCACGAGGTTGCGCCGGATATTCTGATCCAGGAGGGGCCCCTTGGTCGCGCGCAGCCATCAGAAGTCGATCGCGGAGACATCACGTTGGGACTTGAGTATCTGCGCGCGGCGGGACAATTCGATATCGGACAGGCGGTAGTGGTTGCGGGCCGCCACATTCTTGCGGTGGAGGCGGTGGAAGGAACCGATGCCATGCTCACGCGCGTCGCGGAGATGCGGGTAAACGGACGTCTGCGTGCGCGGCCCGGCACGGGCATACTGGTGAAGGCTCCGAAGCCTGCGCAAGACCATCGATTTGATCTGCCATCGATCGGCCCGCAGACGGTCGAAGGCGTCGTTCGAGCGGGACTTGCGGGCATCGCCGTGCTTGCCGGCAGCACCATTGTGGCCGAGCCGGCGCGGCTCATTGAACTGGCCGATCGGAACGCTATTTTCGTCGTCGGCGTGCCGTGCGGGACCGAACCATGAGTCCCCACATTTTTCTGATCGCCGGGGAAGAATCCGGTGATCGGCTGGGTGCTGCGCTTATGGAGGCGATCAGGCAGCGCACCAATGGGCGCGTTCAGTTTTCCGCTGTTGGCGGTGCTCACATGGCCGCCGCAGGCGTGCCCAGCCTTTTCCCGCTCGGGGATCTTGCCATCATCGGTTTTGCGGCGATTCCGGCAAGCTTGCCAAAAATCCTGCAGCGCATTCGCGAAACGGCCGACGCAGTCGTTTCCGCAAGGCCGGATGCCTTGATCATCATCGACAGTCCGGAGTTTACCCATCGCGTGGCGCAGCGCGTGCGGGCGCGCGCAGGCGATATTCCGATCATCGACTATGTTTGTCCGTCCGTGTGGGCATGGCGTCCGGGTCGCGCGCGAGCCATGCGGCGTTATGTGGATCACGTGCTGGCGCTGCTGCCGTTTGAACCAAAGGTCATGGAGAAACTTGGCGGGCCGCCGTGCACCTACGTCGGACATCCGCTCACCGAACATCTCGACGACTTGCGGCCTGAAGAGCTTGAGAAACGGTTGCGCCTCGCGGACCCTCCGCTGATTTTGGTTCTGCCCGGCAGCCGGCGCGGTGAAATTCGCCGCATGGCACCTGTCTTCGGGGCCGCAATGGCCCGCATTGCCCATGAGTTTGGCCCGGTCGAGATTGTCGTGCCGGCTGTGGCGAGTCTTGCCGTTGTGGTGCGAGATGCCGTCGCGGCCTGGCGCCTGCCCGTGCGGGTCGTAACCGAGCCCAGCGATAAGCATGAGGCGTTTCGCACGGCACGGGCGGCCCTAACCAAGTCGGGCACGTCGACACTGGAATTGGCGCTTGCCGGCGTTCCGATGGTAGCCGCCTACAGGGTGCCGCTGGTTGAAGAAGTCGCAGCACGTCTACTTCTAAACGTGCCTTCGGTGATTCTCGCCAATCTCGTCCTGGGCGAAAACGTGGTGCCCGAATTCCTGCAGCGGCAGTGCACTCCCAAGCGACTTGCGGCGGCATTGATCCCGCTCCTGACCGACACACCCGAACGTCGCCGGCAAACCGAAGCTTTCGGTCGTCTGGACGGCACCATGGAGGTTGGTAGGGCCAGTCCGAGCGATCGAAGCGCGACTTTGGTTCTCGATATCGTCGGTCAGAAGCCGCGTTTATCGAGCGAACCGGCGGCTTTGGGGCCGGCGACGGCATGACTTGCTGGATGGTGCCCGATAGGCGTATGTCATTGTTCAAACCGGATCCCAGCCGTTGACCCTTTCCTCCCGCGCCTCGATCACTGCTGTCCATGGATACCTCCCGCCGGATCTGCTCACCAATGCGGAGCTGGCGCGTATGGTCGACACCAGCGACGCCTGGATCACGGAGCGGACCGGCATAAAAGAGCGCCATATCCTGAAGGGTGAGGGCCGGGGCACGTCGTATATGGCCGCGGAGGCCGTGCGCGGACTGTTGCAGAAGGCTGGCACGAAGCCGGACGAGGTCGATCTGCTGATCTGCGCGACCACGACCCCCGATATGCAATTCCCGTCCACTGCCAATCTCGTCTGCGAGATGGTCGGCGTGCGCAATGTCGGGAGTTTCGACGTCCAGGCAGCCTGCTCTGGATTTCTTTACTCGCTTACGATAGCCGCACAATTCATTGCCAGCGGCGCGGCGCGGAAGGTCGTAGTCGTAGGCGCCGACAAAATGTCCTCGATCATCGACTACAAGGATCGCGCCACCTGCGTGCTGTTCGGCGACGCAGCCGGCGCTGTCCTTCTTGAGCCCGATGAAATCGGCTGCGGCATCATGGATGCACTAATCCACTCGGATGGGTCCGGAATGATCCATCTGCATCAAAAGGCGGGCGGCAGCCGCATGCCGGCGACTGCTGAGACAGTCGCCAACCGATTGCATTACGTCCATCAGGAAGGCGCCGCTGTCTATAAGTTTGCGATCGCGAAGATGGCGGAGGTCTCGAGTGAGATCATGGCCCGCAACAATCTGCGCGCCGACATGATCGATTGGCTGGTTCCGCATCAGGCCAACAAAAGAATTATCGAGTCGACCGCCGAGCGCATGGGCGTACCAATGGAAAAAGTGATGGTCACGATCCACAAGTACGGCAACACCACCAATGCCACTATTCCGCTTTGCCTGTGGGATTATGAGCCGAGGCTCAAGCGCGGCGACAGAATGGTGCTGGCCGCGTTCGGCGGCGGATTCACCTGGGCCGGCGCCTATGTGCAATGGGCCTATGACGGCGCGACCGCGCCGAAGCCGAACGGCAAAGGCAACGGCAAAGCCGGTTAGCTCGGATTATTTGCGGCGGGAGATCGGGGCATAATCCCGTCGCGTCGCGCCCGTATAGAGTTGACGCGGCCTGCCGATCTTCTGATTTGGATCCTCGATCATTTCCTTCCACTGCGCGATCCAGCCGACCGTGCGAGCGACGGCAAACAGCACCGTGAACATGGTGGTCGGAAAACCCATCGCCTTGAGAGTGATGCCAGAATAGAAATCGATATTGGGATAGAGCTTCTTCTCGATGAAGTAGTCGTCGTGCAGCGCGACTTTCTCCAGCTCCATCGCCACGTCGAGAAGTGGATCGTCCTTGATGCCGAGCTCAGCGAGGACCTCGTGGCAGGTCTTCTGCATGATTTTGGCGCGCGGGTCGTAATGCTTGTAGACCCGGTGGCCGAAGCCCATCAGCCGGTAGGGATCATTCTTGTCCTTGGCGCGTCGGACAAACTCGGGGATGCGACCAACGGACCCGATCTCGCGCAACATGTTGAGCGCGGCTTCGTTTGCACCGCCGTGCGCAGGGCCCCACAGGCACGCACAGCCAGCGGCGATGCACGCGAACGGGTTCGCGCCGGACGAGCCCGCAAGCCGTACCGTCGATGTCGATGCGTTCTGCTCATGATCGGCGTGCAGAATGAAAATGCGATCCATGGCGCGCGCGAGAACCGGATTGGCCTTGTAGTCCTCGGTCGGCACGGCGAAGCACATGCGCAGAAAATTCGAAGCGTAGTCGAGCTCGTTCTTCGGGTACACGAATGGCTGGCCGATTGAATACTTGTAGGCCATCGCCGCGAGCGTCGGCACCTTGGCGATCATGCGCACCGAGGCGACCATGCGCTGGTGCGGGTCAGAGATATCGGTCGAGTCGTGGTAGAAGGCTGACAGCGCGCCGACACAACCTGTCATGACCGCCATGGGATGGGCGTCACGGCGGAAGCCCTGGAAGAATCGGCTCATCTGCTCGTGCACCATGGTGTGCCGGGTGACCCGGTAGTCGAAGTCGGCTTTCTGCGCCGAGGTCGGCAGTTCGCCGTAAAGCAGCAGATAACAGGTCTCCAGGAAATCGCCGTGCTCGGCCAATTGCTCGATCGGGTAGCCGCGATAGAGCAGGATGCCTTCGTCGCCGTCGATGTAGGTGATCTTGGACTCGCAGCTCGCCGTTGAGGTGAAGCCGGGATCGTAGGTGAACATTCCGGCCTGGCCGTAAAGCTTCGAAATGTCGACGACCTCGGGACCGACCGTGCCGGGCAGAATGGGAAAGTCCCAATTGTTGTTACCAACCGTCAGCGTGCCGGTTTTATTTTTGGCGCTGGTCTTGGCGTCCATGGTCGAGCCCTCAGTTGGCCGCGAGCGGTGCGCGTGGAAACATCATGGCCGGGCAGGCGTGACGCCGAGTTGGGCGTTGGAGTTCCGGCCGCTTTGTGCGTATCCCATCCATGTGTGCGCTGCAAGGTAGCGGCCCCGCCTGCAGGCGTGGATATAGGTGCTGCCCTATCGCTTTGCCCGATCAATGAAACTTTATGTTGCGATCTGGTCCCGCAAGCGAGCCAGGCTCTCGTCCCGCCCGAGCACCGCGAGAACGTCAAAGATTGGCGGCGACGTCGTGCGCCCTGTCAGGGCGGCCCGCAGCGGCTGTGCCACTGCACCGAGCTTCTGACCAGCGTGTTCTGCATAAGGCCGCACCACACCCTCGACCGTCGCCGCATTCCACTCGGAAATCCCCTCAAGTTCGGGCAGGAGGCCCCCGATCAGGGTTTTGGCGTCGTCGGTCAGGAAAGCCTTGGCCTGTTCATTGACGTCGATCGGCCGGCTCGCCCACAGGAACCGCGACGCGTCGAACAATTCGACTAAAGTCTTGGCGCGCTCCTTCAGTGCCGGCATGGCTGCCATCAGCTTTGCGCGCAGCACGGGGGTCATCTTGCTCGCCATCTCGTGTCCACCGGCGATGTGGGGCAGGAGGTCCTCGATTGCAGCGATCAGGGCAGCGTCATCGCTCGCGCGTATATAGTGCCCATTGAGGCTCTCAAGCTTGGTGAAGTCGAAACGCGCCGGTGAACGCCCGATCTGCGGCAGATCGAAGGCTGCGATCATCTCCTCGGTGCTGAAAATTTCCTGGTCACCATGCGACCAGCCGAGCCGGACCAGATAGTTCCGCATCGCGGCCGGCAGATACCCCATCGCGCGATAGGCATCGATACCCAGCGCACCGTGCCGCTTCGAGAGCTTGGAACCGTCCGGGCCGTGGATGAGGGGAATGTGCGCCATGATCGGAACGCGCCAGCCGAGAGCCTGATAGATCTGCGTCTGACGGGCTGCGTTGTTGAGATGGTCGTCACCTCGGATGACGTGGGTGATGCCCATGTCGTGATCGTCGACGACCACGGCCAGCATATAAGTCGGCGTGCCGTCCGAGCGCAGCAGCACAAAGTCGTCGAGATTTTCATTTTGCCAGACGACGCGCCCCTGGACCTGGTCCTCGACGACTGTTTCGCCGGTCAGTGGAGTCTTGAGTCGAATGACCGGATTGACGCCTGCAGGCGTTTCGTTTGGCTCCCGATCGCGGCAGCGTCCGTCGTAAAGGCGCGTGCGGCCCTCCGCGCGCGCCTTCTCGCGCATGGCGGCGAGCTCCTCCGGGCTGCAGTAGCACCGGTAGGCGTGACCCGAAGCGAGAAGCTGCTCGGCGACCTGGCGGTGACGGGCGGCGCGGGAGTACTGGAAGACGATCTCGCCATCCCAGCTGATCCCGAGCCAGGTCAGGCCGTCGATGATGGCGTTGATCGCGGCGGCGGTTGAGCGCTCGCGGTCGGTGTCCTCGATCCGCAGCAGCATCTTGCCGCCGTGCCGGCGCGCGAACAGCCAGTTGAACAATGCCGTCCGCCCTCCACCGATGTGAAGAAAGCCGGTAGGCGAGGGGGCAAAACGGGTAACGATTTCGCCAGCCATAATCAGATACGATGAAAATCCGGGCTCGGTATCCGCACGTCCTAGTGCGCCGATGTATCATAACTTTCGGCCCAGTGGACTTTATTTCAGGCCTACAGCGACAAAATTCGGTTAATGAATTGTCCTTAAGCGCGCTCTGCCATGTTGTTGCAGGCATCCGCAGCGATGGGCGCGGAAACGCGCTGCGACATCATCCTGAAACCACTGCAGCGTGAATGAGGACATCAACAATGGCCTCCTCAGTTGTCCTCCATTAGTTGTCCATTTTCTTCCGTGTCATCCATTCGTATGACGAGATTCCAAAAAGCTGAACGTAAGCTCAACGCAGCGGTCATGCCGCATTCGGATCGCGTGTCGTAGTAGTCGCGTTGCTTGCAACGCGCACCAACCAAATCCGACTCAGGAGTGCAAATGAAAATGCAAATCAGGACATCGGGCAAATTTGTGCTGCTCGCACTTGTCGCCGCAGGCTTGAGCGGCGTGATGACTGCACCGGCTTCGGCGCAAGTGTTTAAACCGAGAGGAGGCCAAACCTGCGACAACCCATCTACAGCGAGAGATAAAGTGCAAAAGCCCGATTACCGCTGTCTTAGAGCGCCAAAGGAAGGTCGGGCTTTTGAGAGATGGTTCGAAAAATGGGCAGATAAGGGTAGTGCAAACGCAAACAAGCCACTCGTTCCGGGTGGTCCATCGCGCCGGGATTACATCCCCGCGAACGGCGGCGGCGGTGGTGGCAGCAGCAAGGGAAAGAAACCAAGATAGCTGATCGCATTCACGTCACGGCCTTCAAGAAAAGCCCGGCCTCTCGTCGGGCTTTTCGTTTGCAATTTGCACCACATTTAACCCCCTATATCCGGCTTGAGACATGGGGCGGGATTTGGCAGATAGGCCGCGCGCTGCGCCGCTCCGGCAATGCGCAAGCAACAAAAGGCCTTACGGAATGACATTGGACGAGGCGGCAGTAGCGGACACGGGCCGGGACTTCATTCGCGATATCGTGAAAGCCGACCTCGATTCCGGTCGCGTCAAGGGCGTGGTCACGCGCTTCCCGCCCGAACCCAACGGCTACCTCCATATCGGCCATGCCAAGTCGATCTGCCTGAACTTCGGCATCGCGGAGGAGTTCGGCGGACGCTGCCATCTGCGTTTTGACGATACCAATCCGACCAAGGAAGAGCAGGAATATATCGACGCGATCAAGCGCGACGTGCGCTGGCTCGGTTTCGACTGGGGCAAGCACCTCTATCACGCCTCCGATTATTTCGAGCAGCTTTACGCCTGGGCCGAAGACCTGATCCGTGCGGGCAAGGCCTATGTCGACGACCAGAGCCCCCATGACATGCGCGTCAACCGGGGCACGCTGACGGAACCGGGAAAAAACAGCCCGTTTCGGGATCGGAGCGTCGACGAAAATCTAGACCTGTTCCGCCGCATGCGTGCGGGCGAATTCCCGAATGGCGCGCGCGTGCTGCGGGCAAAAATCGACATGGCCTCGGGCAATATCAACCTGCGCGACCCGGTGATGTACCGGATTCTGCATGCGCACCATCCGCGCACAGGCACGCAGTGGAAGATCTACCCGAGCTACGATTTCGCCCACGGCCAGTCGGATGCCATCGAGCAC
>JBKPLN010000026.1:0-1244 GCA_046731635.1 Pseudomonadota bacterium
CGTAGTATGCGAGTGCAGCCGAGGCGAGAGCCCGGCTAAGGGGATTAAGCGGGCTCTCTAAAATCACGCTGCTTGCGTGACCGAAGCATAGGCTGGGACGGGGAGATCGCGGCCTACGCTAACAAACAGCATCGACGTATCGTCGATGCCATAGGCCTTTAGTATTTGCGCGTAGAGGCGGTCGGGATCGCGCTCGCCATTTTTGGCGGCTGCAATGATCAGATTCGCGATAATCGCCGGCACGGCAGACCCGAAGTTTTGAAACGTTTTGCAGGCTTTGTCGAAAGCCTCGCCCATCGCGAAGGTCGCGGCGGCGTCGAACGAAACGTTTTGGATCGGAATGATAGTCATAGGGACCTCCCGTAACGCATGAGCGGGAGCGCAGGAGCGTCTCTCAGTCACCGAGGCTCGAAGCCGTTTCGGTGTTGCTTTAGCCTGTTCGTTTAACTGCGAACTGTCTGATCAAAACAGACCACTCTGGGGACTACGCGCTAACATGGCGACTAGACGGTTTGGATGTTCACTCAAATTGACCTGTCAAATTAGGCCACTTGGATCTTAATACCGGCCACTAGTCCATTTATGAGGTCGTTTTGGGCATTTAGGACACCGAGGATCATTTGCCTTGGAACCGACCAAGCCTTTGATTTATTCCAAATGTGGCTGCAACAGGTGGCTTATCGTTTTACTATGGGCGTGGGGCGTCGCAGAGTGCACCGGTCATGACAAAGAAAGCGAAAAAAGTTCCATTTGACCCGAAGGTATTTCTCGCCACCGTGAATGGCGGCCGGAGCATCGCCAAATATCGAATGAACCAAACGGTCTTCTCGCAGGGTCAACCTGCGGATGCGGTGTTCTATATCCAAAACGGTAAGGTCAAAGTCACCGTTGTCTCAGAGCAGGGCAAGGAAGCCGTCGTCGCAGTACTGGGGCCGGACGAATTCTGCGGAGAGGGGTGCCTGACCGGGCAGCCGTTGCGCTTAGCGACCGCAACGGCAATGACGGAATGCGAGATCATGCGGCTGGAGAAAGCGACTATGATCCGTGTCCTCCATGAGGAGCCAGCTTTTTCCGAGATGTTTGTCTCGCATCTCTTGGCGCGTACTGTCCGGGTCGAAGCGGACTTGGTCGACCAATTGTTCAATTCAAGCGAGAAGCGCTTGGCACGGGCTCTTCTTCTACTGGCTAATTTTGGCAAGGACGGTCGACCCGAGCCGATCATCGCCAAGGTCAGCCAGGAGACG
>JBKPLN010000027.1:0-3201 GCA_046731635.1 Pseudomonadota bacterium
GAGATCACGTCGATGAACGCCGCGCCCTTGTGCGCGATCGCGGCCTTTATGATCGGGACAAGCTGCTGCTTGTCGCCGGAAAAAGAGCGGGCGACGAAGGACGCGCCAAGCTGAAGCGCCATGGCCACGAGATCAATGGAATTGTCAGTATTGATAAAGCCGCGCTTTGATTTCGACCCGCGGTCGGCGGTGGCGGAGAATTGGCCTTTGGTCAGGCCATAAACGCCATTGTTCTCGACGATGTAGACCATGTTCACGCCACGGCGCAGGCAATGGGCAAACTGGCCTAGCCCGATCGAGGCACTGTCGCCGTCGCCGGACACGCCGAGATAGATCAGGTCCCGATTGGCAAGGTTTGCCCCGGTGAGCACCGAGGGCATCCGGCCGTGCACCGAATTGAAGCCATGGGAATTGCCCAGGAAATACGTCGGCGTTTTTGACGAGCACCCGATGCCAGAAATCTTTGCGACCCGATGCGGTTCGATGGACAGCTCGAAGCACGCCTGAATGATGGCGCCCGTAATGGAATCGTGGCCGCAGCCGGCGCAGAGCGTCGAGACCGTGCCCTCGTAGTCGCGGTGCGTATAGCCGAGCGCATTCTTCGGCAGCTCGGGATGATGGAACTTGGGCTTGGTGAGATAGGTCATGACGTCACCTTCATCGGCTTCACCTTGAGCTTGTCGAGATGATCGCCGATTGCCTTGGCGATGAAACGGGCGGTGATCGGCGTGCCGTCATAATGAAGGATCGGAACAAGCCGTACCGGATCGATGCCGCATTCGTTGACGATCAGCGAGCGCATTTGTGCGTCGCGGTTCTGCTCGACCACGAATACAAAATCATGGTCCGCGACAAAGCTGTTCACGCTCGAGTGGAACGGAAAGGCGCGGATGCGCATGCGATCGAGCGCATGGCCGCGCGCCTCGATCATGTGGATTGCCTCGTCCATGGCCGGCGAGGTCGAGCCGTAATAAAGCACCCCGTATTTTGTCGGCTTTCCCGCAGTCGCGATCAGCGGCCGCGGCACCATGTCCTTGGCGGTTTCGAGCTTGCGGATCAGCCGCTGCATGTTGTCGACGTAGGGCGCGCCCTCCTCGGTATAGCGCGCATACCGGTCGCGCGAGGTCCCGCGCGTAAAGAACGAGCCTTTGGTCGGATGGGTGCCGGGATAGGTGCGGTACGGGATGCCGTCACCGTCGACATCCAGATAGCGGCCGAATTCCTTGCCAGCTTCCAATTCTGCCGCCGTCATGACCTTGCCGCGGTCGTATTTGCGCGAGTCGTCCCATGCCAGCGGCTTGGAAAGGTGGTGGTTCATGCCGATATCGAGATCGAGCATGACAAAGATGGGCGTCTGCAGCCGGTCGGCGAGATCGAAGGCTTGCGCCGCGAAATCGAAAGCCTCGGCAGGAGCTTTGGGGAACAGCAGGACGTGCTTGGTATCGCCATGCGAGGCGTACACGCAGCAGGTGATATCGCACTGCTGCGTGCGGGTCGGCATGCCGGTAGAGGGACCGGCGCGCTGGACGTCGAACAATACCGCAGGAATTTCCGCGAAATAGGCGAGTCCGATGAATTCCTGCATGAGAGAAATGCCGGGTCCGGAGGTCGCGGTAAAGGCCCGCGCGCCGTTCCATCCTGCCCCAATCACGATGCCGATCGAGGCGAGTTCGTCTTCGGCCTGGATTATGGCGTACTTCGCCTTCTTGGAATCCGGGTCGACGCGGAATTTTGCGCAATGCTTCGTAAACGCATCCGCGAGCGAAGAGGAGGGCGTGATCGGATACCAGGCGCACACTGTGGCGCCGCCATAGACCGCGCCAAGCGCCGCGGCCGAATTACCTTCGATAAAGATGCGGTCGCCGACGGCGTTTGCTCGTCTGATCTTGATGCCAAGCGGACACTGCAAATTCAGGAGCGCGTAGTCGCGCCCGATATGCAGCGCCTTGACGTTCGGCTCGATCAGCTTGTCCTTGCCCTTGTATTGCTCGCCGAGCAGCTGCTCGACCACCTTCACGTCAATGTCGAGCAGCGCGGTAAGTACGCCGACGTAGATAATGTTCTTGAACAGTTGCCGCTGGCGCGGATCTGTGTATTCGCGATTGCAGATGGCGGTCAGCGGGACCCCGATGACGGTGATGTCGTCGCGGAATTTCGACGGTGGTAGCGGCTTGGTTGAGTCGTAGAACAGGTAGCCGCCCGGTTCGATGCTGGCGATATCCCGGTCAAAAGTTTGCGGATTCATCGCCACCATCAGATCGGTGCCGCCGCGTGCGCCGAGGTGACCGGCTTCGGAGACCCGCACCTCGTACCAGGTCGGCAGACCCTGGATATTGGAAGGAAAGATATTTCGCGGGGCGACGGGTACGCCCATCCGCATGACGGCACGCGCGAACATCTCGTTCGCGCTCGCCGAGCCGGACCCGTTTACGTTGGCGAAACGAATGACGAAATCGTTTACGCGGCTGATCGGCGTGGCGGTCGGCATGAGCTACCTGCGTGAGTCATATCGAGCAAGAATTTCTGCATGTCCCAGGCGCCGGTCGGACAACGTTCGGCGCACAGCCCGCAATGCAGGCAGACGTCCTCGTCCTTGACCATAACCCGACCGGTCTTCAGGCCGTCCTGGACATATAGGTCTTGCGAGAGATTTTGCGACGGCGCAGTCAGCCGTTTGCGCAAATCGGCTTCTTCGCCATTTTCGGTGAAGGTGATGCAGTCCATTGGGCAAATATCGACGCAGGCATCGCATTCGATGCAGAGCTGCGCGGAAAACACCGTCTGCACGTCGCAATTCAGGCACCGGCCGGCCTCCGCAAAGGCCAGCTTTTCATCGAAGCCGAGTTCGACCTCGGCCTTGATATCCTTCAGAGCGATCACCTTGTCGCGATGCGGCACCTTGTAACGCTTGTCGAGCGCGATCTCGTTGTCGTAGCTCCATTCGTGTATGCCCATCTTCTGGCTCATCACTTCGACGGCCGGAGCAGGGCGGTCGGCGATATCCTCGCCGTTGAGCAGCTTGTCGATGGAGACGGCCGCCTCATGGCCGTGCGCAACAGCCCAGATGATGTTCTTCGGACCGAAGGCTGCATCGCCGCCAAAAAATACTTTCGGATGCGTTGACGCCATAGTCGCTGTCTCTTATACACATCTGACGCTGCCGACGATAACAGAGTAGTGGGGGGGGGGGGGGGGGGGGGG
>JBKPLN010000028.1:0-4140 GCA_046731635.1 Pseudomonadota bacterium
GCCATGCTCCGCTAGATACTCGGCGCGCTGGAATCCTTCCGGCAACTTCTCGCGGATGGTCTGCTCGATCACGCGTGGGCCGGCAAAACCGATCAGCGCACCAGGCTCGGCTATTTGTACATCGCCGAGCATGGCGTACGATGCCGTGACACCCCCGGTGGTGGGGTTGGTGAGCACGACAATGTAGGGTTTGCGCGCTTCGCGCAGCATCTGCACGCCGACCGTCGTGCGCGGCAGCTGCATGAGCGAAAGAATGCCTTCCTGCATGCGTGCCCCGCCCGAGGCGGCGAACATGATGAATGGCGTCTGCCTTCGCACGGCGGTTTCGAGGCCGCTGATCACGGCCTCGCCGGCGGCCATGCCGAGCGAACCGCCCATGAAGTCGAAATCCTGAACGGCGATCGTGACCATCTGACCTTCGAGGCGACCGATGCCGAGCTTCACCGCGTCCTGCAACCCGGTCTTGGTGCGGGCGTCTTTCAGGCGATCGGCGTAACGACGCTCGTCGCGAAACTTGAGAGGATCGGTCGTCACATCCGCAAGCGGAACATCCTCGAATTCCCCATCGTCGAACATGGATTTCAGGCGAAGCGGCGCACTGATGCGCATATGATAGTTTGAGCTGGGAATGACGAATTGGTTCGCTTCGACGTCCTTGTAAAAGACCAGCTGCCCTGTTTCCGGACATTTGATCCAGAGGTTTTCCGGCGTCTCGCGGCGCAGAAAGCTGCGAATCTTCGGGCGAACGACGTTGGATATCCAATTCATAGACCTGCCCTATCCGGCCGATGCGACCAAATTATAACAACGAATGGTGCGGAATGTTCACTCCGCCGCCACGCGACGGGCGGCATGCACGCCCTGCGCCAGGGCCGATACCAGCCCGGTCACCGCCTTGACCGTTCCCGAACCGGCTTTGCCGCTGGCATCCAGGCTTTGCCGCAGCGCCTCGACCAGTGCGGACCCCACCACCACGCCATCGGCGCCCTCGGCAATGGCACGGGCATGTTCGGCGGTCTTTACTCCGAACCCGACCGCTACGGGCAGCTTTGTGTGCCGTTTTATTCGCGCGACTGCGGCCGTAACCTTGGCGGTGTCTGGCGCAGCGGCACCGGTAATACCGGTAATCGACACGTAATAGACAAAGCCGGACGTATTGGTAAGAACCTTGGGCAGCCGCTTGTCGTCCGTTGTGGGCGTCGCCAGCCGAATGAAGTTCAACCCCGTCTTCAGCGCCGGAAGACAGAGCTCCTCGTCTTCCTCGGGCGGCAGGTCTACGACAATGAGGCCGTCGACGCCGGCCGCCTTGGCATCGGCGAGAAAGCGTTCGTTGCCGTAGATGTAGATCGGGTTGTAGTAGCCCATCAACACGATAGGCGTTTCATTATCCTCTTTGCGAAACTCACGCACGAGTTGGAGCGTCCTGGTCATGCGTTGACCCGACTTGAGCGCGCGCAGGCCCGCGGCCTGGATCGCAGGGCCATCGGCCATCGGGTCGGTGAAGGGCATGCCGAGCTCGATGATGTCGGCTCCCGCTTTCGGCAAAGCTTTGGCGATGGCGAGCGAGGTGTCGTAGTCCGGATCGCCCGCCATGGTGAAAATCACCAGTGCGGCACGGCTCTCTTTTTTCAGGGCAGCGAAGCGCTTCTCGATGCGGGTGCTCATCGCTTCTTGCCTTCGAGAAAGGCTTCGACCGACGCCAAGTCCTTGTCACCCCGGCCCGAAAGATTGACGACCATCAGGTGATCCTTCGGTTTCTTCGCTGCAAGCTCGGGCACTTTTGCCAGCGCATGCGCGGATTCAAGCGCCGGAATAATCCCTTCCAGCTCGCTGCACAGCTGGAACGCCGCAACGGCTTCGTCGTCGGTCGCCGACAGAAACTTTACTCGGCCGACGTCATTCAGCCAGGCGTGTTCGGGACCGATGCCCGGATAATCGAGTCCGGCAGAAATTGAGTGCGCTTCCTCAATCTGGCCGTCGTCATTCATCAGCAGGTAGGTGCGGTTACCGTGAAGCACGCCAGGCCGTCCGCCGGCGACCGAGGCAGCATGCTTGCTATTAAGTCCGTGACCGGCCGCTTCGACACCGTAGATCTCGATTGGCCGCTCGTCGAGGAACGGGTGGAAGAGACCCATCGCGTTGGAACCGCCGCCGATGCAGGCGATCAGGGAATCGGGAGACCGGCCTTCGGCCGCCAGCAGCTGCTCGCGCGTTTCATGGCCGATAATCGACTGGAAGTCCCGCACCATTGCGGGATAAGGATGCGGACCGGCCACCGTTCCGATGCAATAGAACGTGTCGCTGACATTGGTGACCCAGTCGCGGAGCGCCTCGTTCATGGCGTCCTTGAGCGTGCGCGCGCCCGATTCGACCGGGCGCACTTCGGCGCCAAGAATTCTCATTCTTAGAACATTCGGCTTTTGCCGTTCGACGTCGACGGCGCCCATGTATACGATGCACGGCAATCCAAACTTCGCGCAAAGCGTCGCGGTCGCGACGCCATGCATGCCGGCGCCGGTCTCGGCAATGATGCGCGTCTTGCCCATGCGCAAAGCTAGCATGATCTGGCCCAGCACGTTGTTCACCTTGTGCGCACCGGTATGGTTCAGATCCTCCCGCTTGAAGTAAATCCGTGCGCCGCCGCAATGCTCGGTGAAACGTTGCGCAAAATAAAGCGGCGATGGACGTCCGACATAGGTCGCCAGATGGTGGTTCATCTCTTTCTGGAAGCTGGGATCGGCCTTGGCCTTCGCATAAGCCTGTTCGAGCTCGAGAATGAGCGGCATGAGCGTCTCGGCGACAAAACGGCCGCCATAGATGCCGAATTGCCCGCGCTCGTCGGGACCGGTCCGGAAAGAATTTGGCTGCTGCACGGTCATTCGGGCCGCCTTTATTTGACTGACCGGACTATCGAAGACTCTCCAAGCTGAAGAGGCGCAGAAAAAAGCTCCGCCTCCGCTACGCGGGCCGCCCGGATAAACGCCCGGATCTTGTCCGGATCCTTCTCACCCGGGCTTCGCTCGACACCAGAGGATACGTCGACACCCGGTGCGCGCGTTATCCGGAGAGCTTCGGATACGTTCTCGGCATCCAGCCCGCCGGACAACATGAATGGAACGGGAGCCTTGATATCTTTTAGCAGTGTCCAATCGAACGGCCTGCCGAGCCCACCGGGCCGGGTTGCGTCCTTGGGTGCACGCGCATCAAAGATCAGTCGATCGACGAACTGAGCGTATTGACGCACCGTGGACAGATCTTTGCGCTCTGCAACAGGAAGCGCTTTCATGACCGGAAGGCCGAACCGCGTGCGCACAGCCACAACGCGCTCCGGGGTCTCGCTGCCGTGAAGCTGAAGCATGTCCGGCTTCAGCGCCCCGATAATGTCGAGCAAAGTGTCGTCGTTGGCGTCGACGGTGAGAGCGACTTTGCCGGCGCGACCTTGCACGCGTTGGCCGAGCGTGCGAGCCGCCTCGAGACCGAGGTGGCGCGGGCTGGGCGCGAAGAACACAAATCCGACCAGGTCGGCCCCGGAATCAAGCGCTACATCGAGCGCTTGCGGGGTTCTGAGGCCGCAGATTTTGACCGACAGAGGCATTATAAGGCGCGTTCTACCGCCTTCTTGTTTTGCCCGCAAAGCCGAACCGGGGGACTGAGTTAAGGAATTGGTGGTGGAATAGCAGTGTAGGGCGCCGGATCGGCCGATGTCTGCGATGTTCCGGGCGCAAAGCGGCGGCGGATCGAGTCCAGCTCCTGGTGCAGGGACCGGACCTCGCCATCAAGCTTGCGGGCGGTCCGTCGCCACCGGATCTGGCCGATCCATACGGCGGCGCCTCCGATCAGCACGCCAAGAATCACCAGAACGAAGATGAGCACGAACAGCGGCAAGGTCGCCGCATAGGCAGGACTTGTCGACGCGAATGGATCAAAAGAAACCGTCACCGACTGCCGGTTAGCGACCGCAAAGACGACAATGACTACCGCCAGCGGCAGGACAATCAGCATCGAAACGATTCTGCGGAGCATCTTTTGATAAGCCCGTCTGAAATGTCGATGGCCGGGACGAACCCGGCCATCACCATAGCATTCCGACAGTCGAAGGAACCAGAAGCCCTACATCGTTTCCGGCCGGTTGAGCCGCTC
>JBKPLN010000029.1:0-2003 GCA_046731635.1 Pseudomonadota bacterium
TCGCAGCTCAGCTTAAGCGCTGTTGCGTCAGGGTCGCCTCTGGCCTGCCTGGAGGGTCTGGCCGGTGAGCAGGTGGAAAATGCCTGCGAGCAAGCAGTGTTCGCTGATGCGCAAAGCACCGCGAAGGCCGTTGCCTTCGTCACCGCGCGTCTATCATTGCTTGCGGATGTTTTTGCAAGCGCGCGCGGCGACGAGGAATTCCTGGCTGCCTTTGCCACCGGGCGCCGTGCCATTGAGCTTGATCGTTACGGCCTCGCAGCTCACGTTCTTGCAGTGCGCGACGGCTGCACAACCGAGCGCTGCGCCGCCTTCGTAATGTTTCGGGATACGGCTGCGTTGAAGGCCAATCTGAAGGTGAGCGCCTTTGATAACTACGTTGCCCGCTATGCATCCACCTGGAGCAAGGCAGAGCCTCCGGCCGACAAGCAGCCGCAGGCTTCGACCGCGCCGCAGGCGTCAGTCACCGGCCCCGGCGAACAGCCGGCTCCTCATCCGGTCGACAGCCGCTATGATTTTCCCTCCGCCGCATCGATCCCGCCGGTCAGCATCATGAATGCCGAGCCCCCCGCGCCCAAGGAGCATACCGGCACTGCCAGCACCCACGCTGGTGAAAAGCCGGCCGCACATCCGCCGGTGCCGCCAAAACGTCCGCAAGCTCAAGCGCCGCCGCCGCCGGCGCGCTAATATCGGGCTAACCGCTGCGGGCCCGCATGTTCAAATCCGTCCTGATCGCCAATCGTGGCGAGATCGCCTGCCGCATTGCGCGCACCGCAGGCCGTCTCGGCCTGCGCACGATTGCGGTCCATTCGGAGGCCGATGCGGGCGCGCTGCACGTCCGCCTCTGCGATGAGGCGTACGCAATTGGAGCTTCACCACCAACGCAAAGTTATCTTTCGATCGAAAAACTGATCGCGACAGCCAAGGCGGCGCGCGCGGAGAGCATTCATCCGGGTTACGGCTTTCTCTCGGAGAAAGCCGACTTCGCCCAAGCCTGTTTTGACGCAGGCATTGCCTTTGTTGGCCCTCCAGCCGGAGCGATCCATGCCATGGGGTTGAAAGACCGTGCCAAGGCGCTGATGGAAAAGGCCGGCATACCCATTGTCCCCGGGTACCATGGCGATCGGCAGGAGCCGAAATTCCTCAAACAGAAAGCGTACGAGATCGGCTACCCGATTCTGATCAAGGCTGTCGCCGGCGGCGGGGGCAAGGGCATGCGGCGCGTCGATCGCCATGCCGACTTCGATGCGGCATTGGAAGGCGCTCAGCGCGAAGCCAAGGCTGCCTTCGGCGATGCCCGCGTTCTCATCGAAAAATATGTGGCTGGTCCACGACACATCGAGGTGCAAATTTTCGCCGACCGGCACGGCAATACCATTCACCTCAATGAACGCGACTGCTCGTTGCAGCGGCGCCACCAGAAGGTGATTGAGGAGGCGCCGGCCCCGGGCATGACGCCTGAGCTACGCGCTGCCATGGGGGAGGCTGGCGTCGCCGCGGCGAAAGCCGTCGGCTATGAGGGCGCCGGCACGGTGGAGTTTATTGCCGAAGGCGCAAACGGCCTCAGGCAAGGCGGGTTCTGGTTCATGGAAATGAACACCCGGCTTCAGGTGGAGCACCCCGTAACCGAAGGTGTGACGGGAATTGATCTGGTGGAATGGCAATTCCGGATCGCCGCCGGTGAGAAACTGCCGCTTGCCCAGCAACAGGTGAAACTCGATGGGCATGCCGTGGAGGCCCGTCTGTATGCCGAGGATCCGGAACGGGGCTTCCTGCCATCAACCGGCCGCCTGATTGCGCTGCAGTTTCCTGACGGTGACGGCCTGCGCGTCGATACTGGCGTCGAAGCAGGCAGCGAGGTCACGCCGTTCTATGACCCGATGATCGCCAAGTTGATCGCACACGGAACAACGCGTGAAGAGGCCCTCGATCGGCTGTCTGAGGCACTCGACCACACCATTGTGGTTGGCCCTCGCAACAATGCGGGCTTTTTGGCAGCACTTTGC
>JBKPLN010000030.1:0-9119 GCA_046731635.1 Pseudomonadota bacterium
CGCCTGAGCTACGCGCTCGTCACCATGCGCAAAATACTGCCGGTCGATGCGCTGTCCATCCCTTAAAGGCTTGGGAACAGGCTTTTCACCGGTCGTGCGCGAGGGCCGGTGTAGGGGTGGTTCTCTGCCCGGTCAATAGGCAGCTGCGTGTTCTTAAAATGCCGCGCGGCCCAGGATTTGCTACAGTCATGGCGGGACCAATACTCGTGTCCGGAGAATGTCATGCCCGTTGTTAACCGCGTCGCTGATTTGCACGCCGAGATCACCTCTTGGCGACGCGATCTGCACGCACACCCCGAGCTGATGTTCGATGTCCAGCGCACGGCCGGCACGGTCGCTGAGAAACTGAAGGCGTTTGGCTGCGACGAGGTTGTAACGGGTATCGGCCGAACCGGAGTCGTAGGGGTCATCCACGGACGCAAAGGTTCCAAGGGAAAGACAATTGGGCTTCGGGCAGACATGGATGCCCTTCCCATAGAGGAGGCCAGCGATCTCGCCTACAAGTCGACGGTACCCGGAAAGATGCATGCATGCGGCCATGACGGGCATACCGCCATGCTGCTGGGAGCCGCGCGCTATCTCACGGAAACCCGCAACTTTGCGGGCACCGCGGTCGTGATTTTCCAGCCCGCGGAAGAGGGCGGCGGCGGCGGGAGGGAAATGGTCGAGGACGGGCTGATGGATCGCTTCAGCATCGGCGAGGTCTTCGGCATGCACAACTATCCCGGCATGCCTGTCGGGTCATTCGGCATACGGGCCGGAGCAATGATGGCTGCGGCGGACGCACTCACCATCGATATAGATGGAGTGGGTGCCCACGCCGCGCGCCCTCATTTTGGCATCGATACGGTTCTGGTCGGCGCGCAGGTTATTAACGCGGTTCAATCGGTCGTCTCGCGCAATGTCGATCCGCTCAAATCGGCGGTTGTGTCGATCTGCATGTTTCGCGCCGGCAATACCGACAATGTCATTCCGCAGACCGTGCAATTGCGTGGGACCGCCCGCAGCCTTGCGCCCGAGGTGCGGAACCTGCTCGAGAAGCGGCTCCATATTGTGGTGGAGAGCACGGCGGCGGCGTATGGGGCCAAGGCGAAGCTGACCTATCGCCGCGGGTATCCAGTGCTTGTGAATCATGAACGGCAGACTGAGTTCGCCGCCGCGGTTGCAAGCCAGATCGCCGGCCCGGACAAGGTTGATACCACGCTGCCGCCGATGATGGGCGCGGAAGACTTCTCTTATATGCTGAACGCCAGGCCAGGTGCTTTCATCTGGGTCGGCAATGGGGACAGTGCGGGCCTGCACCATCCGTCGTACAACTTTAACGACGACACCATCCCGTTCGGGACTTCATATTGGGTGAAGCTGGTCGAGACGGCACTGGCCGCCTGATCGATCGCTCTACTGCACCAGTTCGCCAGGCTTGGGCGTCGGCGCCGTGCTTGTTGCCTCGGCAATCCTCGCGCTCCGCCGCGTGATCGGCAGATGCTCGGCAACCCGGGCCTCGAGGCTGCGCCAATACGCGAAATCGTTGAGGCGCGTCCGTTCGATCACGGCCAATCCAACGGCTGCAACGAACGGCAGGCTTTGGATCAACAACACGACCGCAAAGATGTTTATTTCGCGGATTTCCTTGATGTTGGTCGAAACCAGCACGACCGCGCCGAGGACCAGCAGACCGGCGAGGATCGCCTCCCAGAATGCATGGAAGTCAGCCGATCGCCTGATGCCGCCTTTGGAGGTTCGTACGAAGGGCAGACGATCTTTAATGATGCCAAACCCGACCGCCCGAGCGACGGTCCACTGCACCGACATAGCTGCCAGCACCGATCCCAGCAGTTGTCCTGTGCGCGGACGAACGCGCAGTCGATAAAGGGTGGCGAAGTGCGCTACCGATACGATGAAGCTCGCGATGATCGGCACGGTCAGTATGCGGTCGGGAACGGCAATGTCGAGGAATGCCACGACAGGCACCCACAGGATATTCAGGATGGCAACGGCCACGCCGATGCTTTCGGCGCCGAGCCAGTTTAGCCAGCCAAGCGCAAACTCGCGCCTCTGCTCGCGGGTAAGGCGGCTGCCGCCTGGGAGGAAACGGCGCCAATGCTTTTTCAAAATCTGGAAGCCGCCGTAGGCCCAACGGTGCCTCTGCTTCTTGTAAGCTTCAAAGCTGTCAGGCAACAGGCCGCGACCATAACGCCGATTGGTATAATGTGCCTGCCAGCCAAGTTCGAGCAACGTCAGTCCAAGGTCGGTATCCTCGCAGATCGTGTCGCTTGACCAGCCGCCCGCGGCCTCGATTGCCGATCTCCTGATGAGACACATCGTGCCGTGCACGATGATTGCATTAAACTCGTTGCGCTGGACCATGCCGATGTCGAAGAAACCGGCATATTCGCCATTCATCGCATGATGCATGACACTGCGTGCGCCATCGCGGTGATCCTGCGGCGCCTGCACCAGCCCGACAGTCGGGTCGCCGAACAGCGGCATGAGGTCCTTGAGCCAGTCCTGATGCACGACGTAATCGGCGTCCAGGATGCCGAGCACCTCGGCGTCTGCCGCGGTATGGACGAGAGCAAGACGCAGCGCGCCTGCCTTGAAGCCGGCAACATTGTCTGCCCGCACGAATTTGAAGCGTTCGCCAAGGGTGCGGCAATGTTCCTCGATCGGCAGCCAGAGCGTCGGATCCGACGTGTTGTTGATCACAACGATGCATTCATAATTCGGGTAATCGAGACGCGCGACTGCGTCGAGCGTCTGCATGAGCATCTCGGGCGGCTCATTATGCGCAGGAATATGAATCGAGACCTTTGGCGCAACCGATTCGGGCGCAAGCGGCGGGCTTGCAACCAGCCGAAGCGGCTTTCGTCCGAATGCAATAGACGCGATCTCCTCGATGCGCGCGAGCGCAATGACGATCAACGGGATCAACAACACCACGCCGAGTGCAAGCGCGAAAGCGGCGCCGGGCACGAAGTAATGTCCGTTCCAATAGCCGAACACTGCCGCGAACCACGCCCCCACCACATTTGCCGCGCCCGCCAACATGGCCGCCTGCCAGACGGTGATGGTGCTCATCGCGAGCAAGGGCAGAGACAGCAGTACACTCACCAGCAGGGCAATCGCCGCAAGCCGCCAGTGATTTGGATCGGTAATCGGGCCGGCCCAATCGAATTTTGGATTGCGCGCGGCATCGAATACTCCCCAGTAGGGACCAACACCGCCTTCGAAGATTTTCCAGGGCTGATCGATCGCTTCAACGATGTTGTAATCGATGCCGTAGGCTTCGGCGCGCGTGACGAAGTCACGCAACACCACAGCCTGGTCGATGCGTCCCGGGTTTGCGTTCTTGAGATTATAACCGGCGCTCGGCCACCCGAACTCGGCAATGACTATACGCTTGCCGGGGTACGCTTTGCGAAGTTTGTCATAGATCAGCACGGCCTGATCGACAGCTTGCGTTTCCGAGAATCCTTCCCAGTAGGGCAGGATGTGTGCCGCAATGTAGTCGACCGCCGAAACCAGTTCTGGATGTTCGATCCACACGTGCCAGATTTCACCGGTCGTGACGGGCACGTTGGTCGCCCGTTTCACGCGCTGGATCATCTGGATGAGATCGGGGACCTTCTGCTCGCCGCGAAAGACGGTTTCGTTGCCGACGATGATGCCGTTGATGTTGCTGTGACGCTTGGTGAGCTCTATCACCGAGCGGATTTCCCGGTCATTGCGATCCTGGTTTTTGTCGACCCAGGCGCCAGCCGTAACCCGCAACCCGAACTCGGTTGCGATCCCAGGAACGAGTTCTACGCCCCCCGTCGACGAATATGTCCGGACGGATCGGGCAAGGGGAGCAAGCAGCTTGAGATCCGCGCGAATTTGCGCCGCGCGCGCCTTGGCGCCGGAATCGGGATGCGCCGAACCCTCAAAAGGAGCGTAGGAAATACTTGCCAGCTGGCCGCCAAAGTCGGGCGCGCGAACGTTGTCGCGCGTTAAAGCCCACAATCCGGCATGCACGCACGCCACAAGGGCGACCACGGCAGCGACGGTGCGCATACTCGTCAAAACCAAGTGGGGCAGGATGGCAGACCCTCGAGCCCGTCCCCTGGGCTCAGCCGACGCTCCGTCTGCAAGGGCGGAACGTAGCGCGGCGTAAGGTAGACATTCAAGTAATCAGGCGACATGGCAATTCCTAGGCACCCGCATGGCGCCAAACTAATTTTCCTTAACGCAACGCTGACTAGCGCTGGGTTGTTCCGCCTGAGGTTGCGGGAGGGGCAGCGGCCTCTGCTGCGGCTGGCTCAAGACCAGGGTTAAGCCAGCAGGCGTGCACCCGTCCGCTAAGTGTTTCCTGGGCCTTGGGATCGATGTTTCCCTGCCTGACCAGGCAGCGAAAAGTGGCCTGGATATGGGCGCTCGGACAGCCGAAGCGATCGTAAAGATCGAGGTGGCGGAAAGCGGTATCGAGGTCGTCACGCCAGAGCAGGTTAACCACCCGGCGGCCCAGCCAGACGCATTCGGGATTGCCGGCCGGGCCCGTCAGGACACGGGTAGCCTCAGCGATCTCGTCTATCTTTTTCTGGGTTTCCTTGGCTGTGTCGGCGGCCGGTTTTTGCGGCTCGGCCGGCTTGCCGTTACCGCTTTGTGCGAAGGCAGGGGGAATGACAAGACAGGCGCCGGCTATGCAACAAAACGCGGCGACCAACTGGCGCAACTTGAGAGAAACCGGCATAGTCCCCGTCGACTGTTCGTTTCTTAACTTAACCCTCTTCCCTGGGCGCTTTTTGTGCGACCCGATTGGGACGCTAATACGGCGGTGATTTACCTCGTAAATCGGCGACCTCGATCGGGCGCCCTTTAACTGTAGTTGTAACGTTAGAGTTGGCCTTAGCCTGCGTTCTTTGTCTAGCTTAACTGCATTTCGTCCTTAAGACAGGCGTGCTTGGCAGGAGCGGGCTTGCGCGATAAGCGGTTGCGCAAACAACTGGCGTCCCGATTGGATTTTCGAATGCGTTTAGCCTTCGCTTGCCTGGCGCTCACGGCGGCGGCCATAGCCGGTTTCTGGACTTGGCTTGGCAGCCCGGCACTCCTGATGCCATCCCAGCTTGGCCGCGGCGAAAAGCTCTACTGCGTGTCTTATACCCCCTTTCGCGGTGCACAGACGCCACTGGACCCCGCCACGATGATCCCTGCCGGCCAAATCGAGGACGATCTCGCCCGCCTCGCTCAGGTCACGGACTGTATACGCACTTACTCAGTGGATTTCGGGCTCGACCAGATTGCCGGGATTGCTGCCAAGCGCAAGCTGAAGGTCATGCAGGGCCTGTGGCTGTCGAGCAATCCGGCCAAAAGCCGTTATCAGATCGAAACCGCCGTCACCCTCGCCAATAAATATCCTGACACCATCCGCTCTGTCGTAGTCGGCAACGAGGTGCTGCTGCGCGGCGACATGACCGCGACCGAGTTGGCCAACACCATCCGGGCCGTCAAGGCACGCGTGCGCGTGCCCGTAACCTACGCGGATGTATGGGAATTCTGGCTGCGTAACCGCGACGTGGCGAACACTGTCGACTTCATCACGATCCATATCTTGCCTTATTGGGAGGACTTCCCGATCGCGGCGCGGGATGCGCTGCCGCATATCGAGGCGATCCGTCGCCAGGTCGAAACTGCGTTTCCCGGTCGCGAAATCCTGATCGGCGAAGTCGGCTGGCCGAGCGCTGGGCGCATGCGCGAAGGGGCGCTTCCGTCCCCGGCCAACCAGGCACGGGTCATTCAGGAGGTCCTTGCGCTGAGCAGGCGCGAGAATTTCAACGTCAACATTATCGAGGCATTTGATCAGCCCTGGAAGCGTGCTCTTGAAGGAACGGTAGGAGGTCATTGGGGACTGTTCGATGCCGCGACACGGGCACCAAAGTTCGCCGGTGCTCAGGCCGTGTCCAACCATCCGCTCTGGCTTTGGCAGGGCATCGGGGGAATCATATTCGCTTGCATTGTTTTTGCCGCGGCAATGAGCGTTCGCACGAAAGATACCCCGCAATTGTTCTGGCTTGCGGTCGGCGCGAATGCCCTCGTCGGCGGCGCGCTGATCGGATGGACAATTGAAAATGTCCCGCTCGAAAGTCTCGGCATTGGCGGCTGGACCCGCTCGCTCGCGCTCGCGGCGGTGGCAATCACCGCTCCCATTGTGCTGAGCGTGGCGACCATGTGCAGCGCCCCCGTGCCGGCCTTCTTCCGGATGTTGGGGCCAAAGGAATACCGCATGCAAAATCCGCTTGCCTTATCGGCCAGCATCATTCTTGCCGTGACGATGCTCCTCGCATTGGTGGTCGCGCTCGCGCTCGTGTTCGATCCACGATACCGCGATTTCCCATTTGCTCCGTTGACGGCCGCAGTCGTGCCCTTCCTCGTGCATCACGTCCTAGCCGGACAGCCAAAGGGGGTACGCCCGGCAGCTGAAACCGCAGGCGCTGCGGTCCTGGCGCTGTCCGTGGGCTACATCTTGTTCAATGAGGGATTCGCCAACTGGCAGTCGCTGTGGCTGTGCAGCACGCTGGCGGTGCTGTCGTTCAATCTAGCTCGGGCGCGCGACGTGCAAGGCTGAGGATCAACAGACCGACCGCGAGCGAAGACAGGCCGACGTTATACAATACAACGCCGCAACACGCGGCCGCGAGCGCGGCGGCAAACAGTACGAGCGTCGGTCGCAAAAGGTTTATCGTGGCGACGATCAGCGCGAACCAGCCAAACACCGAATAAGTGAACAGAACGATTGTGACCTGGCGCGTAAGGCATAGCCAGGTATTCAATCCCGCCTGACAGGCTAAACCGACGCTCGACTGTTCGACCGCAAGATAGCGCATGTAGAGCGCGAACCCGATCGAACAAAAGCCGACGATCAACAACCAGTTAGTTTCCCGCGCGCTGGGCAAAAATAATTTCATGCGTTTCAGTATGCCGCGGCATCTATCCGACAACAATCATTGCGGGAGGATCGGGTCGCCGTCGAATTTGACCGCACGGCAGGCCGTGCGAGCCGCCGAAAAATGCGCGCACAAGCCAGAGGCCGCGGCGCTGTTCGGCAGCGGGCCGACGACCAGCCGATAGCCGGTTGCGCCCGAGCGTTGGTCGCGCGCGGCGAGCGGATGCATGCCGCTCAGCAGCGGCCCGAAATTGGCCTTAACCGCCGTCCAGCGCTGTCGCACAGCCTCCATGGTGGCGCCGGCGCCAAGCTCCAACCCAAATTCATTCTGGTTCGCAGGTTGTGCCGCGGGGTCGTTTGTGGTCGTGCTCGCAAAGCGCGTCGGTGGGAGCGGGGTCGGCTGCGACGGGGGTGTGTCGGCGTTCGCCGGCCGCGTAATTGCAATTGTTGCCACCGGCGTGGCAGTGACGCCGGCATTTGTTTCCGCGGACTCCGGTGGCACGCGCGCCGCACTGGCTGATCGGCTTGGAGGCTGAGGAGCGCCGGCCGCGAGCGCTGCCGCTGTCGCCGCAGCCTGCTTTTTGATAGTGCCCGTCATATCGTCAATAGTGCTTTCGAGCAGTGCGATGCGGCCGGCCAGCCGATCGCGCTCGGTGCTCAGCGTCCGAATTTGCGCCGCCAGGATCTGCGTTTCGGATTCCAATTGGGTAATTCGCGAAGGCATCCGTGCGATCCCAGACGATTCATTGACGGCGAAGATCTGGCGAAGCCGTTCGCCGGCGGTTTCAGTCTGGCTGGTAATTGCCAGGGCGGCCAGGGCAATCGCGGTAACGCATCCCCAGCCGCACAACCAGAGGAGCAAGCTTAGTTCGTGGACCCGCCTGCGCGGGTTACGCGAACCCGGTTCCGGCGGCGTTAGCTCCAGCGCCATGGCCCCCTCGATGGACGAATCATTGAAAACGTTAGCAGAATCCGCCGATTCCCGCTTTGCAACCGAGGCGCAAGCGAACAGGCCGGGTGGCCTTTTGCCCATTGTCCGGCTGGGCTATTGGGGGTGTTTCGCAATTTCCGAAAGAGCCGAGTCTAGACCACATGCCCGCCCGAAAATGTCTTGTGATCGTGCTCGCGGCCGGCGAAGGCACGCGTATGCGATCGCATGTGCCAAAGGTGCTACATAAGTTGGGCGGTCGCTCACTGCTTGGTCATGTACTTATTGCAGCGCGTGCCGGCGGCACCGACGAGCTGGCGGTTGTGGTGGGACCTGACCATGACTCGGTCTCGGCAGAGGCGCGCCGGTACGCATCCAATGCACAGCTCTTCGAGCAGCGAGAGCGGTCTGGAACGGCGCATGCCGTGCTCATGGCGCGCAAGGCCATCGAGGTAGGCGTTGACGATATTCTGGTGATGTTCGGCGACACTCCACTTGTACGCGCCGAAACGCTGCTGGATCTGCGCGCGGCTCTAGCGGACGGCGCGGACGTTGCCGTGCTCGGATTCAAGCCGGCGGATGCGCGAGGCTACGGACGACTCCTGATGCAGGGGCGGGAACTCGTCGCCATCCGCGAGGAGCGCGACGCGACGGCCGAAGAGCGAAAGATCGCGTTGTGCAACGGAGGGCTTATGGCGATTGCCGGCAAACACGCTCTCGCCATTCTATCAAGCATCGGGAATGCGAATGCCAAACGGGAATACTATCTGACCGATGCCGTTGCCGTTGCCCGCAATATGGGTCTGAAGGCAGTGGCGATTGAAACCTCGGAGGATGACGTGCGCGGCATCAACACCAAAGTGCAACTCGCCGAAGCTGAAGGCGTCCTGCAGCAGCGGCTGCGCATGGCTGCGCTTGAAGCGGGCGTCACGATGATTGCACCAGAGACCGTGTATTTGTCGGCTGACACCAAATTTGGAAAGGATGTGACGATCGGACCAAACGTAGTGTTCGGTCCGGGAGTCACTGTCGATGACGGCGCAACGATCCTCTCATTTTGTCACCTCGAAGGCGCGCATGTAGGCAAGGGTGCACGAGTGGGTCCGTTCTCGCGGCTGCGGCGGGGCGCGGACCTTGGAGAGAACGTCCATATTGGAAATTTCGTCGAAGTGAAGGAGGCAAAAATAGAGGCTGGAGCCAAAGCCAATCATCTTTCCTATATCGGCGATGCGCGGGTCGGGGAGGGCGCCGATATCGGCGCCGGCACCATAA
>JBKPLN010000031.1:0-1288 GCA_046731635.1 Pseudomonadota bacterium
TTCACGATGATCGCATTGCTGTAGAGTTTGAGGCCATAGTCGCCCATCAACATAACAACGATGTCGTCCGTAGGTACGCCGCGATCTTTGAGTGTAAAGTACGAGGAGAACGAAAATCCGGTGATGGCATCGACTTGACCAGCGGCGAGTATCGGCTCGCGTGCGGCAAATCCGACGTCCACGATCGTGACTTTTCTGGCGTCGATCCCGGTGGTCTGAACGAAGATGGGCCATTGGGCAAAAGCGGCATCCCTGGCCGGCGCGCCGAGCTTTTTTCCTTCCAGGTCTTTCGGCATCGATATGCCCCGGCTTTTGCGCGCGACGATCGCGCCGGGGGGCTTGTTGTAAACCATAAATACCGCTTTGAGCGGCGCGCCTCGCTTTTGGTCACGGAACTTGATGAGTGTGTTGATATCGCCGAAGCCGATGTCATAGGCGCCGGACGCGACGCGATTGATCGGCTCCAGCGAACCGTTTCCAGGCTCGATCGTCACTTCGAGTTTTTCCGCATTGAAATAACCCCGGTCTACCGCGACCAGAAAGGGCGCGGCCGGTCCTTCGAACTTCCAATCAAGTGTGAACTTAACGGAAGTTTGCGCGCCGGCAGAACCTCTCACTAGAGTTGCCGCGAGCAGCCCGAGAATAACGCCCCAGTAGCGACGGCGGAAAACACGGATAATGCGCATGTCTCCAATTCTTTCTCTGCCCGACTTTTCCGGGCTAGCGGCTTCCCCCGAAAACCGACATCCGTTTGGCGGCAGTGCCGCGTCATTACGGCAGTTGTTTATAAAGCGGCTGGAGTTCATTGAGTGCATCTCGAAATTTTTGCCGAAACGCAACCCACTCTTTCGTTGTGAGATCAATCGTTTCCTTACAATCCGGGCAGGTAAATTTTTCACTGTTTATGACGAAAGCCACCGGCTGCATTGAGTATTTCGGACAATGCGGACAGGAGACCGGCATTTCCAAAACGCGACCCAATTCCTCGTTAGGCACGACCCACCCCCCGTTATGCGCAGCCAAGTTATCATAATCGCGACTCACGCGGAATCTGCCGGCGTAAGTACGTGCTCGAGCGCTATCCGGGAAAGAGGCCCCTTTATGGTGCATGCAGCGGAGTGAATTCTCATCGCGTGTGCAACCTCTGTGGGCAATGCTGGATGGTCTGCGATTGAAGATATTGGATCGGCCCAAGGGCCACGCATCATTGCGCTGGCGCGGCATCCGTCGATTTGAACTAGTTGGAATGCGAGGCCGTCGGCGCAATAATCGGCACAACATCTCGGAG
>JBKPLN010000032.1:0-10331 GCA_046731635.1 Pseudomonadota bacterium
GCATTAAGGAACGTGGGCGCGGTGGCAGAGGGTCTGCATGAGTTTTTCCACCGACGGGAGGGGGCTGGATGTTGGGAGCGCGCCGGCGCGAGGAGAATCGCGCAAGCTGAGGATCAAGCCGTTAGCTCGCCTGATACCCTACATCGCGCGCTATCGTTGCC
Organism: Pseudomonadota bacterium; assembly: GCA_046731635.1. Lineage (GTDB taxonomy): Bacteria > Pseudomonadota > Alphaproteobacteria > Rhizobiales > Xanthobacteraceae > Pseudolabrys. Next base: position 162 of record JBKPLN010000032.1, read on the forward strand.
GCGCCTTCGCGGCACTCGCGGCGCTGACGGTCGCCGCGCTCACCACGCTTGTTGTGCCGGTCGCAGTGCGCCGGATGATCGATTTTGGCTTCTCCGACAAGGCCGTGCAGCTGATCGACAGCTACTTCGCGGTCATGATCGGTGTCGTCGCCTTGCTCGCGATCTCCAGCGCGCTGCGTTATTACCTAGTGACCACGCTGGGCGAACGCATCGTGGCCGACGTGCGCTCGGACGTATTCGCCCATCTCACGCGTCTGTCATCTGCCTTTTTCGATACGGCCCGAACCGGAGAAATTGTGTCGCTGCTGACAGCCGACACGACGCAGATCAAATCGACCGTCGGCGCCTCGGTTTCTATTGCGTTGCGTAACCTCCTGCTGTTCCTGGGCGCCACCGCCATGATGGTCGTCACAAGCCCCCGGCTGTCACTATTCGTGCTGGGTGCAATCCCGGTGATCGTGCTTCCGTTGGTCGCTTTCGGACGCGCGGTTCGCAGACGCAGCCGCGCCGCTCAGGACACGCTTGCCGATGCATCTGGCTACGCCGATGAAATGATCGGGGCTGTTCGCACGCTGCAGTCTTACACCAATGAGAAACTCGCGCAGTCGCGTTTCTCCTCCGCCGTGGAGGAGGCTTATGCCGCGGCGCGCGATGCCACCAAGGCACGCGGTGTGCTGACTGCCGTCGTGATCTTTCTGGTGTTTGCCAGCATCGTGGTGGTTCTATGGGTCGGCGCGCAAGACGTGCTTGCCGGGGACATTACGCCCGGGCGGCTTGGGCAGTTTGTTCTCTATGCTGTTTTCGCGGCGGGCGGCCTCAGTGAGCTCAGCCAGGTCTGGGGAGAAATCGCACAAGCATCCGGAGCGGCAGAACGTCTGTTCGAAATCATTGATGCGGAGCCGCAGATCAAGGCGCCGCCGCGGCCGATCGCATTGCCAAAGCCTGCTGCCGGCGATGTCGCATTCCGCGATGTGAACTTTGCGTATCCGGGTCGGCCCAATTTGCAGGTTCTCGATCATGTTTCATTTCGCGTGGCGCCCGGAGAGAAGCTCGCAGTTGTGGGTCCGTCCGGCTCAGGCAAGAGCACCATCTTTCACTTGATTCAGCGATTCTATGATCCGTCGTCAGGCGCTATCAGCTTCGACGGCATCCGACTCACGGAAGTCGATCCCGAGGCTCTGCGCGAGCAAGTCGCTCTGGTGCCGCAGGACGCCGTCGTCTTTGGCGCCAGCGTGCGCGAAAACATCCAATTTGGCCGGCCTGACGCGACCGATCAGGAGATTGAAAAGGCTGCGGAGGCAGCGCACGCCGCGGAGTTCATTCGGCGATTGCCGAAGGGCTATGACACGCCGGTCGGGGAAAGAGGGGTGACGCTATCGGGCGGCCAGCGTCAGCGCATCGCGATTGCGCGGGCCATTTTGCGGAAAGCACCGCTGTTATTGCTCGACGAGGCGACATCGTCACTGGACGCCGAAAGCGAAACCCTGGTGCAGCAGGCACTCAAGCGACTGATGCTCGATCGCACGAGCATCGTGATCGCGCATCGCCTTGCCACGGTGCAGAATTGCGATCGCATCCTGGTGCTCGATCACGGCCGCATCGTCGAGCAGGGCAATCACGCTTCGCTTTCGTCCGCCGGCGGGCTCTACGCCAGGCTCGCGAAGCTTCAATTCGAGATGGCTTAGGACCGCCAGGCCATCCGGTTGACGGCTATTCCGGACACCGGGTTTTTATCTTCGCCGGCGTAAATGAAGCCGTGCTTCTCGTAAAACCGAATGGCGCGGAAGTTATCCTTGTTGACCAGAAGATCGAGGCCTTTCGGAGAAAGGCGCTTGGCTTCATCCAGCAAGGCAATCGCGATTTCCGAGCCCCAATATTCAGGCGCGACGACGATCTGATCGAGATACATCGTCTTTGGATCGACAGTGACAAAGCCGATCAGGTCGCCGCCACGTTCGGCAAGAACGATTTGCGCTACCGGTACAAGTTCATTGCGCCAACGCTCGCGCCACCACGCAAGGCGCGCATTAAAATCAAGATGCGGGTAGTGCTTCGACCAGGTGCGCCGCCACAATTCAATTGCCGCGTCTTCATCGGCCGCGGCGTAACGGCGAAGCGTGTAGCGTTTTTCGCTCACCGTTCGGTCAGCTTGAACTCGATGCGACGATTGCGCCTGTAAGAATCCTCGGTCCTGCCAAGATCAATCGGCTGAAATTCGCCGAAGCCGGCGGCAACAAGGTGCTGTGGAGATACGCCCTTCGCGATGAGATACTGCACAACCGCGATGGCGCGTGCGGCCGACAAATCCCAGTTCGATCTGAATAGTCCGGTAATCGGCCTTACGTCGGTATGGCCGTCGACGCGCAAAACCCAGGCAAGGTCGGAAGGTATTTTCTTTTCCAGCTCAACCAATGCCATGGCTACCTTATCAAGTTCAACGACGCCCTCGGGCTTGAGATCGGCGCGGCCGGTGTCGAAGAATACCTCGGATTGAAGAACGAAACGGTCTCCCACCACGCGGACATCTGAACGGTCGCCGAGAATTTCCCGAAGCTTGCCGAAGAAATCCGAGCGATACCGCTTCAATTCATTAACGCGTTCGGCCAGGGCAAGATTAAGCCGCTGGCCAAGCTCGGTGATGCGGCTCTGAGATTCCTTATCCTTCTTTTCGGACGCGTCCAATGTCTGCTCGAGGGCGGCGAGCTGACGGCGCAATGCTGCAATCTGCTGGTTGAGCACCTCGACCTGGGCCAGCGCCCGCGCCGAGATCTTTTTCTCGCCTTCGACCTGACCCGCCAGCTCTGAAACCCTGCCTTGAGCCGCCGCGGCTCCTGCACCGGCGCTGTCGGCGGCACTTCTCATCCGATCCCGCTCGCTCTCGGCGACGGCGAGCGTCGCTCGCAACTGCGCCAGCTGATCTTCGAGCCCGGCCTTTCCGGATTTTTCAAGCCCCAGCAGCTCGGTGAGCTGTGCTATCTGGGCGTTCAACCGGTTGAGTGCGGTATCCTTACCGGCAACTTCCTGCTGTAAATAGAACTGCACCACCACGAATACGGTAAGCAGGAAAATGATACCGAGTATCAGCGTCGACAACGCGTCGACGAAGCCCGGCCAGTAGTTCATGCCGCTCTCGCTGCGGCGGATTCGTGCCAACGCCATCGCTTCAGCTCAACTTTGCGTGCTCCCGCACCAGAACCTCCAGCAGCTTCTTGATCTCGCGTTGCTGGGCGGCCTGCGAGTCGACCCAATCACGGATCATCTGCTGTTCGGTGCGCATATGATGGACCAAGCCCTGAATGGCCTCGGCGAGATTCGCCATGGCCGCGGAGGCCGACTTTCCTGCCTCAAACTGGTCGACTGCGCCTCGCAAGCGCTCGATTGCGGAACGCACCTCGCCGCCGACGCCGGCGCCAAGCGCGGGCTCCGCAGCCTGATCGTAGACTGTCGTGGATAGCCAATCTTCAAGTTCTGTATAGAAGCGGTTCTGCGCCTGGCTCGATTGCAGATCGAGGAAGCCGAGCACGAGCGAGCCGGCCAGACCAAATAGCGACGACGAGAACGAAATGCCCATGCCAGAGAGTGGCGCAGCCAAGCCGTCGCGCAGCGAATCGAACATGGATCCGCTGTCGCCGTTGGCCTTAAGTCCCTGAATGACCGAACCGACCGAGCTGACGGTCTCGATCAGGCCCCAGAACGTGCCAAGCAGGCCGAGGAAAACAAGCAGACCGGTCATATAGCGGGAAATGTCGCGAGCTTCATCAAGCCGGGTTGCGATTGAATCGAGGATGCCGCGCATCAGTTGCGAGGACATCGCCATGCGCCCGACGCGGCTCCCGAGAATTGCAGCCATTGGCGCCAGAAGAACAGGCGCCCTTTCGACCGTGAGCCCGGGATCGGCAAGGCGGAAGTTGTTGACCCAGGCAATTTCCGGATAAAGCCGCAGCACCTGACGAAATGACAGCACAATGCCAATGGCCAGAACCCCGATGATCAGCGCATTCAGGCCCGGATTCGCCATGAACGCCACCTGGATCTGCTTGTGCAGCACGAAGGTGATAAGCCCGACCAGGATGACGAAAACGAGCATCCTGAACAGGAAAATCCGGGGAGACGAGAGCTTGAGGGGGTCTAGTTGTTTGGCCATTAGTTTCAGGAGTTAAGCCGAATACAGCCTGCCGAGTACTATGACACAGACTGGTGACAGTGAAAAAGCAGTTGTGGTGGAACTAGGCGTCAGGATTAAGCCGCTGATTGAGTTGAAATTGCGGAAGACTAGCCTTTGCCAGCCCCTTTAAGCACAGCGATCAGCTCCTTGTGGATGAATTCATTCCCAGCGACGACGTGACCTTTCTCGAAAATGCCGTCGCCGCCGTCACAATCGGATACGAAGCCACCGGCTTCGCGTACCATGATTAATCCCGCCGCCAGGTCCCAAGGTTTGAGGTGTCGCTCCCAATAACCGTCGATCCGTCCGGCCGCGACCCAGGCCAAATCAAGCGCGGCTGCGCCGAAACGGCGCAGGCTGGCAACGTGTTCCTGCATCGCGCCCACTTCTTTCCGCGAAAGTCCGATATCCCCGTGGCCATGATGCGGTAGTCCGCAGGCAATCACTGCGTCGACAAGGCGTTTTCGCGCCGCGACCCGGATGCGCTGGTCGTTGAGGAACGCGCCTTTGCCGCGCTCCGCAACAAACATTTCTTCGTTCGCAGGATTGTAGATCAGCCCGGCCACTATGGTTGCGTCCCGTTCAAGCGCGATCGAGATCGCGAACTGCGGGATGCCGTGCAGAAAATTCGTCGTGCCATCGAGCGGATCCACAATCCAGGTGTGGGTTTTGTCAGCACCTGCGCGACGCCCGCCTTCTTCTCCGATAAAGCCATACCCGGGCCTGGCCTTCATCAATTCCGCATGGAGCGTTTCTTCGGCCCGATGATCCGCCGCTGAGACGAAGTTTGCGGGGCCTTTCATTGAAACCTGCAATTTTTCCAGCTCGCCGAAGTCGCGTTTGAGCGCGCGGGCAGCCTTGCGCGCGGCGCCGATCATCACGTTGAGCAGTGCGGAATGCTGCATGACGCGTGCGATCTGCCTGTGATGGCAGGCGGCGTCAAGGGCGCGCCGGCGTCACTGTCGACAACCATTTTCTGGCTGCCTTGTCCGCGGCTTCGCGTATGGCAGGTGTTTGTTTGGCAGCGAATACGTCAAGCTCCGGGTCGCTTGCGCCACCCGCCTTCGCAACGATGTGCCATTTAACCGCTTCGGTCGCGTCAGCAGGCATGCCTCGACCGGCCATAAGGATCCTTGCGAGTCGATTTTGTGCGACCGGACTGCCGAGATGGGCAGCTTTCAGAAACAGTTGTGCGGAGCCAGCCTCGTCTTTGTTGACGCCGTCACCATTGAACTGCGCAATTGCGAATTCCACCATTGCATCGACATTGCCGGCGATAGACGCCTGCTGCATCAGCCGCATGGCCTTGCTTGAATCTTTGGCTACTCCGCGACCTTCCTTGTACATTGTCGCCAGCGCATACTGTGCTTCGGAATTGCCAGCTTCCGCTGCGGCTGTGAAGAGTTCGCCGGCGCGCCTGAAATCCTGCGGAAACTGCTGACCCTGGAGATAAAGCAGGGCGAGGTTATAAGCGGCTCCGGCGTGGCCGAGCTTGGCAGCGGCGTCGAGAAGTCGCGCCGCCTCTGTTTGATTGCTCGGGCCAGCCCGCCCCTGAAAACTGAACATTGCCAGCGCGAACAGCGCGTCGCGGTTACCTTTCTCGGCGGCCGCCTTGTACCACTGTGCCGCCTTCGCATCGTCCCGACCGACTCCGAGACCTTGCGCATACATCTCGCCGAGCAAGACCATGGCTGCCGCATCGTTCTGTTGTGCGCGCTTGGTCGCTTCGTTGAACGCCGTGATGTAGAGCCCGCGCTGATAGGCACCGTAGGCAATGTCGATGTTGGACTGGTCAGCGTTGTTCGCGGACGGCTGCGGCGGTGCGGGCCACGGTGGCGGTGCGTTTTTGGTAGCCTGTGCGTGCGCAGGCGGCGCAATTAACGCGGCCGTCAAAAGCACGCCAAGCGCGAAGCCGAGAGTGTTTTGCCTCATGCGGCCGGCTCCGGCAGCCGCAGCGCCCGACCGGCTTCCGCAATGACCGATGCGATTGCGGCGTCGTCCCGCCAGACAAAATCTCCGAGTGCCACGAAATCGGCGCCGGCGAGTGCGAGCGGCGCAATTTCATCGAGCGATGCCGCATATCCGACGCACGGAATTTCGAACACCTCCGCCCACCACCCGACGCGTTTTTCAATCGCGAACAATGACGGACGTTTGCCCGCCGCATCCGGCTCTCCGAACATGACGTAATCCGCCCCTTGCTCGGCGACGACCATCGCATCGTGCCGGCTCACAAGTCCGCCCGCGCCGGCAATGCGTTCGGGCTTGAGTTGGCCGATCGCGTCCGTGAAGGCCGCGACCCCGGTCAGATGCGCCCCGTCGGCTCCAGCGCGGGCGACAAGGTCAAAGCGACCGTCGATCAAAAATGCACGTTCCTTGCCTTGCACCGGGCCGGCGAGTGACTTCGCGCAGTTGATCAGCGCACGCTCGGGGCCATCGCCGAGGCGCAGCAGAACCGCGGCAACGTCTCCCGCTTCCAGCGCAGAGATCAACTGTGCGGAAAATGCAGACGCGTCCGCGATTTGCGGCGTGATGAGGTAGAGTCGCGGCGCCGGACGAGCGGTTGCCTGTTTAGGTCGCGAAGCCATGATTTTCGCATGCTAACCCAATCCGGCAGAAAATTGACCCGAAGAGGGCGTTTACTGCGGCGTTTTTGCGCGTTTGCGAACAACCTGTCGCGACTGCGGCACGGATGCCGACGACGGGTCAGGGCATTGGCACAGGACCCATGTCCTTCGGTACCTTGTAGCCCTTCTGAACTGCCGGACGCGCGGCAATGGTTTCATACCAACGCTTCACGTTGGGATATTGCTTCATGTCTATGGTTTGCCATTCGAAGCGCGAGATCCACGGCCAGATTGCAATGTCGGCAATGGAATATTGATCAGCCACGAACTCGCGACCTTCCAGGCGCGTATTGAGCACCTTGTAAAGTCGATGAGCCTCTTTCAGATAGCGCTCTTCGGCATAGGGCGCTTTGCCTTTGTTGTACTTCACAAAGTGATGGACCTGGCCGAGCATGGGACCGGGTCCGCCCATCTGCCACATCAGCCATTCGATGACGCGATAGCGGCCTTCGCCGGATTTGGGCAACAGCCTGCCAGTCTTGTCCGCGAGATAGATCAGAATAGCGCCCGATTCCATAAGGGCGATGTTGGTATCGCGGTCGACGATTGTCGGGATGCGGTTGTTGGGAGCGATCTTGAGGAAATCGGGTGCGAACTGCTCATCTTTGGAAATATCGATAGGGTGCGCGGTGTAGGGCAGGCCCAATTCTTCGAGCGCGATGGAAACCTTGCGGCCGTTGGGGGTCGTCCAGGTATAGAGATCAATCACGTTTTGTATCCTTATTTTGCGAATAAATCGGGGAACGTCCAAGGCAGGAGAGCGTTGATAGGCGAGGTTCTTACAGGAGAGGGGCCGATCAGGTCGACAACAATTCACAAAAGCAATTGCGACTGATCCCGCACGCAACGGGATAAAGCAAAAGGCCGCACCATCGCGGCCTTTTGCACGTGTGCCGCGCTATGCCGCTTTTTTCTCCATGTCGGATTTCCACTGGCCGAGCGCCGCAAGCCCATTCATCTTTGCGCGGTGCGCAAAAGCGCGCTGCGCTGCGGCGACGTTTTCCGACTTGCCTTTCCACGTTGTTTGCGGTGCGTGCTGCAGCGCGCGACCGTAGGAAAAAGTGAGCTTCCACGGCAAATTGCCGATCTTGTTCATGGCATCGAGATGCGCGGTCGCTTCTTCGTCGCATTGCCCACCGGAGAGGAAAGCGATTCCGGGGACGGCAGCGGGGACGCAGTTCTTGAGCACCTTGACGGTCTTTTCGGCGACTTCCTCGACCGAGGCTTGCTGCGAGCTTTTTTTGCCCGAGATCGCCATGTTCGGCTTGAGCACCATGCCTTCGAGCGCGACCTTGTTGTAGTAGAGCTCCTGAAAAGTTTCCTTCAACACCCACTCGGTGACCAGGGCGCAGCGATCGATGTCGTGATCGCCATCCATCAGCACTTCAGGCTCGACAATCGGTACGATCTGCGCCACCTGGCAAAGCGCGGCATAACGCGCGAGCGCGTGCGCGTTTGCATGCACGCAGTCATAGCTCGGCATGCCGGAACCGATATCAATCAGCGCGCGCCATTTGGCGAAACGCGCGCCTTGCTCATAATACTTCGGCAGCCTGTCCGGCAGCTTGTCGAGGCCGATCGTAACGAGTTCGCCGGGACACATCGGCAGCGGCTTGGTACCTTCATCAACCTTGATGCCGGGAATAGCGCCGGCCTTCTTGATCAGTTCGATCAGTGGCGTGCCATCTTTGGCTTTTTGCCAGATCGTCTCGTCATAGAGGATGACGCCCGAGATGTGTTTCATTCCTTCACTCGAGCGGAACAGCATCTCGCGATAGTCGCGCCGGTTGCCCTCGGTCGACTCTACGCCGATGACATCGAAGCGCTTCTTGATCGTGCCGGACGATTCGTCGGCGGCCAGGATACCTTTTCCGGGCGCCACCATCGCTTGCGCCACTTTATTCAACTCGTCCAGATTCATCGCCTTCTCCCTCTCATCGTCATCCCGGCGCGCCAGAAGCGCGAGTCGGGGATCCAGAACTGTACTTGGCTCTTGGCCTCGCTTCGTCAGCGCCGCCAGCGCCCGGAATGCCAAGGCACTCGACGTTATTTTACACGCAACACCTCAACTCCGGGCAAGGTCTTGCCTTCGAGCCACTCCAGGAACGCGCCGCCCGCAGTTGAGACATAAGTGAGCCAGTCAAACACACCAGCCACGTTCAGTGCGGCCGCGGTATCACCGCCGCCCGCTACCGAAACAAGCTTGCCGGCTTCAGTCAGTTCCGCAGCGGCTTCGGCGACTTCCACCGTGCCGGTATCGAACGGTTCCATCTCGAAAGCGCCGAAGGGACCATTCCACACCAAAGTCTTCGCTCGGGCCAGCACGGAGACAACCTGCTCGATACTGCGGGGGCCGATATCCAGAATCATGTCGGCCGCGTTGACATGATCAACGTCGACGACACGGATAGGAACATGCGCCGCGAATTTTTCAGCCACAACAACGTCAACGGGAAGCACGATTTCACGCTTTGCCGCTGCGGCTTTGGTCATGATCTCGCGCGCAGTGGTCAGAAGATCGGGTTCGGCGAGTGATTTGCCAATCATCTTTCCTTGCGCCAGCAGGAACGTATTGGCCATGGCGCCGCCGATGATCAGGATGTTCACCTTTTCGAGCAGATTGCCAAGCAGATCGAGCTTGGTGGAAATCTTCGCCCCGCCGACAATTGCCGCCAATGGTCGCTCGGGATGCTCAAGCGCCCGGGTGAGTGCTCCAAGCTCCGCCTGCATTGCCCGCCCGGCATAGGCGGGCAGCTTGTGACCAAGTCCTTCGGTGGATGCATGCGCTCGGTGCGCAGCCGAGAAGGCATCGTTCACCCAGATATCGCCCAATTTTGCCAGCGAAGCGACAAAGGCCGGATCGTTTTTCTCTTCACCGGGGTGAAAGCGCGTGTTCTCGAGGCAAAGAATGTCGCCGGGTTTCATCGCTTCGACTGCGTGCTCCGCCACCTCGCCAATGCAATCATCCACAAGCGCGACAGGGCGCTTGATGATGCGGGCCACCTCGGCGGCGACGGGCTTCAGTGACTGCTTGGGATCGCGGCCTTTTGGACGGCCGAAATGTGAAAGCAGAATGACTTTGCCGCCTTTGTCGGCAATCTCGGTGATGCCAGGCGCCGCGCGCTTGATGCGCGTTGCGTCAGTGACTACGCCATTTTCAACGGGGACGTTCAGATCGACCCGAAGAAGAACACGCTTTCCCTTCACGTCGACCTGGTCGAGCGTGCGAAAAGCGGTCATGGCCGGTCTACAATTCGACCCTCAGAGAAGCTTGCCCATGGCCACGGCCGTATCCGCCATGCGGTTCGAGAAGCCCCACTCGTTGTCATACCACGACATCACGCGCACCAGCGTGCCGTTCACCACCTTGGTCTGATC